>CAYWWL010000087.1:7056-7836 GCA_964461925.1 uncultured Caulobacterales bacterium
CTGTTCGCCGCGATCATCTTTGTCGGCTTTCCCCGGGCCGCCGGCCCGTTGGCGGCGCGCACGCCTTATGACGTGGAAATGCGGATCGGCGAAAACCTCGCCGCGCAAGTGGCCGCCGCCGCGGCGCCTTGCGCCGACGACGCCGCCCTGGCGCCCTTGCGCGCCGCCGTCGACGCCATGGCCGAGGCCGGCGACGCCGGCTTTCCCATCACCTTCCAGATTATCGACGCGCCCATGGTCAACGCGCTGGCCTTGCCGGGAGGCCAGGTCATGGCCACCGGGCCGCTCTTGCGGTTGATGGCCGACGACCAGGAAGCGTTTCTCGCGGTCATCGCCCATGAGCTTGGCCATGTGCGCGAACGCCATTCCATGCAAGCGCTGTACGGCAATATCGGCGTCGCCGCCGTTCTCGACCTGCTCGTGGGCGGCAGCGGCCTCGCGCAACAAGCGGTGATCCTCGGCGGCCAAATCGGCGCGGCGCGGTTCAGCCGCGGCCAAGAAACCGAAGCCGACGCCGTGGCGCTGGAATTTTTGCGCGCGGCGGACATCGACCCTGCGGCCATGGCCCGGGCGTTCCGCGCCTTGCAAGACTTCGCCGGGGACGACGACGATGGCGGCGTCGCCCTGCCATTGTGGCTCAGCTCCCATCCGGAAACCGTCGCCCGGATCGCCGCGGCGGAAGACGCTGTGCGCGACGACGCAAAGGATTATGGCCCGCCGCCGGTTAACGCAGACGATTGGAATGCGGCGATCGCCGCCTGCGCCGCTCCTGAGCGTTCG
>CAYWWL010000088.1:0-7798 GCA_964461925.1 uncultured Caulobacterales bacterium
GCATCAACGCCCCGCCGATGCCGCCCCCGCAGCCGGTAATGATCGCCGCCCCTTTGCTCATGACGCCGTTCCTAAAAATCCCGCGATTTTCTTGATGGCGATACGGCTCACCCGACGCACTGCGTCGGCCGAGTTGGAGCCATTGTGCGACCCAAAGATACAGCGGTCAAATTCCCGCAGCGGGGAATCCGCCGCCAGCGGCTCGACCTCGAACACGTCGAGGGCGGCTGAATGAACGAGGCCGCTGCGCAGGCCGTCGAGCAGCGCGCTTTCTTCGATCACCGGTCCGCGGGCGACATTGACCACGCGCACGCCGGGCTTCAGCTTAGCCAGCAGGTCCTTGTTGAACATGCCGCGCGTGGCGTCATTGAGGGGGCAGGTGAAGATCAAGAAATCGGCTTCGTCGAGGCGGTCCGGCCAGGTCGCTTGGGTCGCATCGACGTCGCCAACCGGCTTATAGAACGGATCATAGGCGATGACCTCGCCGCCGCAGGCATTGATCCGTTTCGCCGTCTGCGCGCCGATGTCGCCAAATCCCACCAATGCGACTTTACGGCCGGCGACGCTGATCCCGCTCGGCTTCGGCCAGCCATTGTTCTGGCGAATGTCGCGATCGATGAAATAGGTTTCGCGCGCCAGGCCAAGCACATAGGTGAGCGCCACGTCGGCGACTTCGCCGCCGAATACCCCTGGCGTGTTCTCCACCGGCAGGCCAGCGTCTTTGAAGGCGGCGAAATCGACATTATCGACGCCGACGCCCCATTTGACCGCGGCTTTCAGTTTACCGGCGGCGGCGGCCTCGACGACGCGGCGGCTCGCCGGGTCGTCGCCGATGATCCAGCCGTCATGGTTTGGAACCAGATTGACCAGTTCGTCTTCGCTCAGGACCTGGGTCACGGCCGCGGCTGTGAAATCGAGGTTGGCGGCGTCGAACGCCTCGGCGAATTCATCGATCAGGCCAAGCATTGGCGGGCAGGTTACAAGGATATTGGGGCGCATGATTAGTTGTGCTCCGGAAGGGTTTCGCCGGCGGCGACGCGCATCAAAAGCGACTCGGCCATGAACCAATCTTCAGGCTCGTCGATATCCACCGACTCCAACGGCGGCGTTTGAAACAGGACCGGTTTTTCGCCAATGCGCGCGTCGGTCTTGGCGAAGCTTTCCGCCGTGAAGAAATACCCGACGGAGTTTTCCTCGAGATAGGGCGGAAGATCCTGAGTCCGAATAAGATTATTCGGATCATGATTAATCGGCGCGCCTTCGGGCGTATAGAAGCGCGTTTGGTGCTGGTTCACGGCGAACAGCGAGTCGGCGGCGCCTGCGTCGACGCCGCGTAAATACTGGGCGTACATTTTCCCGATCGTCTTGGTCGAAAGAAGCGGGTTTGTGGTGTGGGTCATGAAATAATGGTCGGAGGCGACATTGGCGATGTCGTCCGCGAGCACCAGGTTCATTGACACGAAGTCGCCGCAGATTTCGGGCTTCCGGTCGCGGATCAGGACCTGTCCGTCATAGTCGCCGCTCTTCAGCCCATTGTCCGCGAGAATTTCGCGCGCGTCGGTGTTGATGACGACTTGGTCGATCGCAGCGCTCGCGCAGAGCGTGTCCAAGATCCACCGAAACAACGGTTTTCCAGCGATTTCTCGAAAGTTCTTCGACGTCACGCGCGCGCTGTGCGCCTTCATCGGCAAAAGCGCGGTGACCTTTTTCTTTTCTTGCGTCATCGAGTTTCCAAATCATTGCAGACGGGCTTCGAAAAGCCCGTCGGTTAGGCGGCGTCGCTCGGCGCATTTTGCGACGAGGGAACGCCGATCGCCGTCAATTACGGGATCGAGCGACGTTCGTCGAGGCGGCGTTTCGACTTTCTTCGCGTCGCGCCTTATTTGTGCGCGGATAATAGTAACGCTCTTTCTGTTCGCGCGACAGAACGCGGTTCTCGTTGTGCCCTTTATAGGCGCCCCAATATTGCATGAAGCGAAAGGCGGTGATTTCCGGGGCTTTGGCGAAGAATTTTCTTTCGCTTAACGCCACGGAATAATCGTTCAAGATGGCAGCGGAGACATAGCGTGCGAAATCCGCGAAGTTGAAGTGAATTTCAGGCATGATCTCCCGCATGGTGAGCGCTTCGCGGTAATAGCGCCGACGGGTCTGGCTGAGCGTTTCTTCGTGAATGTGGATCACTGGGGCGTCGGCGACATAGCCGATAGCGCCGCCCGCCGCCGTGATCGCTTTGCCGAGCACCATGTCCTCGAGACCGGTGACGGCTTCGTCAAAACGATGCTCCGCCCATACCGATTTGCGAATCGCCGAATTGGCGTTGTTGGCGAAAAAACCTTCTTGGGGGATTTTGTCATGGTCCGGAAAATACTGCGCGAAAATCTGGTGCTCTGAAAAACGTGAAACGTCATGCCCGATCTGCTTGCCATAGGTGAATTGCACCTGGTCGTCGCGCAATGGCGCAATGAGGTTCGTCAACCACTTCGGATGAGCGGGAATGCAATGAGCGGAGATGAACGCGAGATAATCGCCGGTAGCCGCGTCGCAGCCGTAGTTCAGCGAGCGACCGAAAGTGAAGTCGGATTTTTTGATATGGACGATACGGCAGCCGAATTGCTCGGCGATGTCCAACGTTCGGTCGGTGGAGCCGGAATCGACGAGAATGATTTCGAGTTCAAGATCGGGCGTTTCTTGCTGTTTGCAGGCCTCAAGCGCGTCGCCAAACCATTTTTCTTCGTTGAGCGCGCGAAACACGATGCTGACCCGCTCTAGTGGTTGGTTTTGGCTCACCGGCCCCCTCCAGATATCACTTTAATACAAGCGCACTTATGCCGAATTCCGGCTGAAATATAAACCCCGCACGGGCGATGCGGGGCGCATCTATCGGGAAACAATGCGACGTCGACCTTCGCCGGGAGCGCAAAGCGAAGGATCGCCGCCGTAGTCCAGGCAGCCGGAATGGCTTCAGTCTACTGGAAAGAGTCCCGGGGGTCGATTGGGAAGACGAGAGGAGCGCACAATTTGCGCGCCTTGCGCGCTTCAGCGGCGGACGTCGAAGGCGCAGAGCTGCGTCACGACGCGGCGGCGCGGTAGGCTTTGAACCAGTCGACGAATGCCGGCACGCCGTCGCTCAATGGCGTCGTCGGGCGAAATCCATAGTCTTTCGAAATGGCGGTTATGTCTGCATACGTTGTTTCAACGTCGCCGGGTTGCATCGGGACGAAATCTTTCGTCGCCTCGATTCCGAGCGCTGTTTCGATTTCGCCGATGAAGGTCATTAGATCAACCGGCGTATTGTTGCCGATATTGTATAGCCGATGCGGCGCGTCGCCGGCGGGTACGAACGGCTTCTCCACGGTGGCGACCACGCCCGTCACGATGTCGTCGATATAGGTGAAGTCGCGCTTTAGAGCGCCATTGTTAAAGACGCGAATGGGGTCGCCATTGAGGATTTTCTCGGCGAAGATCCAATAGGCCATGTCAGGGCGGCCCCAAGGGCCGTACACTGTGAAAAAGCGGAGGCCGATCTGTTCGAGATCATACAAGCGCGCGTAAGATTCGCTGATCATCTCGCAGCTTCGTTTTGTCGACGCATAGAGCGACACCGGATGGTCGACGGGATCTGTCTCAGAGAACGGCGTTTTGACGTTGGCGCCGTACACAGAGCTCGACGAAGCATAGACGACGCGCGGCGGCTTGGCCGCGTGGCGCGCGATCTCGAGCATCGATAAGTGCCCGACGACATTGCTTGAGGTATAGGCGAACGGCGCGTCGAGGGAGTAACGCACGCCCGCTTGCGCGGCGAGATGGACAATGCAGTCGACGGCGAGATCGCCGATGGCGTCGCGCAGGCCGTCATGGTCTGCGATGTCCGCCTCGATGAAGCGAAAACCCTCATTCCCCGCCAGGGATTGCAGGCGCGCTTGCTTCAACGCAGGCGGATAATAATCATTAAGGTTATCGACGCCGATGACGCGATGGCCGGCGCCCAGCAAACGATGCGCCGTCGCTGCGCCGATAAAGCCGGCTGCTCCCGTCAATAGAATTGTCTGTGGTGTCGCCATGACTTCGTTTTAGTGCACATTCGTAAATGGTGTATGCGTCCTACGGCCCCTGTTCGTCAATGACGCCGACCTGCGCCAGCGCCCGCGATGGGCGAACGCCGCCGTTTTTGCGGTCAATCGAGCAAATTTAAAGTTAACCCGAGAGTCCTTGATCGGCACGCTCTTAGTGCAAGCGTTAAGGCCGAAAATCCCGCTCTGGTCCAGCTATGCCTGGCTCAAATTGTGCATGTGGAAAGCCGTATTACCTTAGCGGGACGAGGGGCTCATGACTGAAGAATCCTTAACGGCGCACGCACGAGGCGACGAAGACCGGCTTACCTGCGTCTTTGGGCTTGGTTTTGTCGGCATGACCCTCGCGGTCGCGCTCGCAGACGGCGGTCGGCAGGTCATCGGCATTGAAAAGAACGCCGCCATCGTCGAGGCGCTGCAAGACGGGCGCACTTTGTTCGAAGAGCCGGGCATGGCGGAGGTGCTGCAACCCATTCTCAAGGCGGGGCGTCTCTCAGCCATGGAGAAAATGCCCGCCAACCCTCTCGCCACGGTCTATATCATCACCGTCGGCACGCCGATCGATGAGAACGACAAGCCGCGACTTGACGCCATCGAAACCGCAGCGCGGGACGTGGCGAACGTGCTACGGCCCAATGATATGGTGATTTTGCGCTCGACCGTCCGCGTCGGCGTCACCCGCAACGTGGTTAAGCCTATCCTTGACTCCGCTGGCGTCGCCTATGATTTGGCGTTTTGTCCGGAACGGACCATCGAGGGCAAGGCGCTGCGCGAGCTTGCTTCGCTCCCGCAATTGGTCGGTGGGCTCACAAAAAAGGCGACGAAAAGAGCAGCGCGATTCTTTTCGCGCATGACGCCCGCGATCGTTGAACTGTCGTCCGTTGAAGCGGCCGAGCTCGCCAAGCTAGCCAATAATGTCCACCGGGACGTTATGTTCGCTTTCGCCAATGAGGTCGCCGCCGCCGCAGCGGCCCATGGTTTGTCTGGTCGCGAGGTCATCGATGCTGCGAATAAGGACTATCCGCGCGGCGGCATTTGCTCGCCTGGCCCTGTGGGGGGGCCGTGCCTAACAAAAGACACGCACATTCTCGCCGACGGCCTGACGGGCCTTGGCATGACGCCTGCGGTGGCCCTCGCCGCGCGCGAGCATCATGACCGTATGCCGGGGGAAATTGCGGACGATATCGTCAAACTCGCTGAAGCGCGTGGCGTCGACAGCGGCAAGATCGCGCTTTTAGGCGTCGCGTTTAAGGGCCGGCCCGCGACGTGCGATATGCGGGGAACCGTCGCCAAACCAATCGTCGATGCGTTGAAGCAAAGGCTGCCTGGCGTTGAACTTGTCACCTGGGATCCCGTCGTCGCGCCTGCGGACGCCGAGGCTGAACTTGGCGTGCCGGCGGCGGCGGCTCCTGCGGAAGCCGTGCGCGGCGCAGCCGTTGCGATCATCCAGAACAACCATAAGGTCTTTGCGTCAATGAACCTCGACGCATTGGCGACGACCATGCAGAGCAATGGCGTGATCTATGATCTTTGGGCGCAGCAACGCGGCGCCGCACGGTTAAAGAATGGCGTCGACTATATGTGCTTCGGCGGTTCCGGCGGCATGGCGCGCTCCGTCGCCGCGGCGATGGCCTAAGCGACGGCGCGCGCAAGCGCGCACTGTGACCAGATTTCCGAAAGCGCCGTCACCAGGCGATCAATATCTTCGTCCGTATGCACTGGGGACGGCGTGATCCGTAAGCGTTCTTCGCCGCGCGGCACCGTCGGATAATTGATCGGCTGAACGTAAATGCCGTGATTTTCGAGCAGCCAGTCGCTGATCCATTTGCACTTCGCCGCGTCTTTCACCATCACCGGAACGATATGGCTGGGATTGTCCAATGTCGGGATGCCGGATTGGGCGAGGCGTGCGCGAACTTTCGCGACGACTGCGCGATGCGCCTCGCGCTCGACGTTCGACTGTTTCAGGTGTCGAAGACTGGCCAGAGCGCCCGCGGCTAATGAAGGCGGCAGCGCGGTCGTGAAAATGAAGCCCGACGCGAAACTGCGAATGAAATCGATCAGCGACGCGGACGCCGCGATATAGCCGCCCATTACGCCAACCGCTTTCCCCAGCGTGCCTTCGATCACGGTCAAGCGGTCCATCAGGCCTTCTTGCTCCGCGATGCCGCCGCCGCGCGGGCCATAAAGGCCAACGGCATGAACTTCGTCGAGATAGGTCATCGCGCCATAGGCGTCAGCCACGTCGCAGATTTCCTTGATCGGCGCGATATCGCCGTCCATCGAGTACACCGATTCAAACGCGACGATCTTCGGCGCGTCAGGATCGGAAGCTTTCAGCAATCTCGCCAGATCTTCCGGATCGTTATGCTTAAAGATGTGCCGTTCAGCCTTCGAATGGCGAATGCCTTCAATCATCGAGGCGTGGTTCATGGCGTCCGAATAGACGATGCAGCCTGGCAATTTTGCCGCCAGCGTCGACAGGCTCGTCCAATTCGACACGTAACCCGACGTGAACAAGAGTGCGGCGTCTTTGCCATGCAGTTCGGCGAGCTCGGATTCCAACAGCACGTGATAATGATTGGTGCCGGAAATATTGCGCGTACCGCCGGCGCCGGCGCCGCATTCGTCTATCGCGCCATGCATGGCTTTGGTGACGGCTTCGTGCTGGCCCATGCCGAGATAATCGTTTGAGCACCAAACGGTGAGGGTTTCAGGACCAGCTTCGCCGTGATTGCTGGCTTGCGGAAACGCGCCTGCGCGGCGAGCAATATCGGCGAACACCCGATAATTGCCCTCGTCCTTCAAGGCGGCGATCTTCTCGTCAAAAAACCGATCGTAGTCCATAGATCCTCCGGCCCTCGCCGCATAGGTGCGGACGTCGGGTCCGTCTTTGTGGTCGTCGAATCCCTTGCAGGGATATTTAGTTCATTGCGGCGCGCTCCGCCATTGCTTTCGCAGGGCCGATTGCCGCGCTTCCCGATCGCACAATAGGCTGACTAAAAGGGTCACTCATTGCGATAAGTCAAGTCGCGCCCGGTCTCGCCACGTCATGGCAGCTCGCCATGATTGCAATCGCGACGCGCTCGCAAAATCGATCGTTGGCGATTGCTGCGCTTGATTGGCTGAGCTGGTTTTTGCAGCCTTAAGCGCCTGCGCGCTGGGCGAAGCTCCATCCCAGGGTCGCGAGCGGCGCGACTTGAGCGCCCGATTTCGCGGCTTCCGGCGACGAGGCGTTCCCTTGTAGACTGCGTGCGTACACTCCCTGGATGATCGCGGCGATCCGGAACATGTTATAGGCGAGGCAGAAATCGAGGTCGGGCAACTCCGTTCGGCCAGTGCGGGCGCAATATTGCGCCACGGCGTCGTCCATGGTCGGCAAGCCTTCCGCCGCGAGATCGCGTCCGGCGAGACCGCCGCGCACGTCCTTTGGGAAGAACCAAACCATCAAGAAATACGTGAAGTCAGCGAGCGGGTGGCCAAGGGTCGACAGCTCCCAATCGAGAACGGCGAGCGCGCGCGGCTCGGTCGGGTGCATGATCACGTTGTCGAAGCGGTAGTCGCCATGGACGACTGTCGTCGTGTCGTCAGCGGGTATGCGGGTCGGCAGCCACTCGATCAGCCGGTCCATTGCCTCGATCGGCGTCGTCTCCGCGGCTTTGTATTGTTTCGACCAGCGATTGATCTGACGCTCGAAATAGTTGCCGGATTTGCCGTAGTCAGAGAGG
>CAYWWL010000089.1:0-7709 GCA_964461925.1 uncultured Caulobacterales bacterium
CTCCTTCCAGCGCCGGATTATGGTGAATCGACGCTTCAACTGACCCGGATATGGCGACTGTGGCGGCGAAAAAAACCCTCTTGTCGCCTTGGTTCGACCACATTCACGTGAGCGCCCCATTCCCCGATCGGCGGCGTTTCCAAGCGGCTCATTTGCAGCTAACATCAAGGCGAAGGCGGGCTGTCGGGCATATGACGGCGCGCCGTCGCTCGGCCATGCCGGGCCGCGCGCCGCACTAGCGCGCGATCCGGCGGTCGAATTGGGGAAATCTTGTCGCCGCGCCGGCGCTCACGGCCGTTCGGTCGGCGATCGGGCGCGCGGGACATTGGGGATCGCGGGAAAGAGGGGCGAATGACCTCCGAAGTTGTGTTGATGAACCGCCAAGCGGTGGCGATGGCCGCCGACAGCGCTGTGACCATTTCCGGTCATCAATATATCAAGACGTATCAGTCTGTAGACAAACTATTCCCGTTGGTCGAAAGCCAACCGGTCGCGGTGATGATCTATAACAACGCCGAGATCATGTCGACGCCGTGGGAGACCGTGATCTCGCTCTATCGCGAGGCCATGCGCGGCCAGTCCCTGGACACGGTTCAGGACTACGCCGAAGACTTCATGAATTTCATTTCCGGCAATCCGGACTTGTTCCCGGCCGACCATCAAGACACTGAGTTCTTTAAAATGGTCGCCGTGGTGTTCAGCGTCGTGGCCGAAGACTTCGAGGCCCAGATCGAGCGTTTCCAAGAGACCAATGGCGGCCGGGTGCGCGATCATTTGGCCTCGATCTTCGAATTCGTCGTCGGCCAACTGCATCAGGACTATCTGCGCTTTCCCGACGACGCCGAACGCCCTGACCTTGGCTGTTTCCCGCGCGGCATGGGCGAGCAAGTGCGCCGCCGCTATGGCGCGGAGATTGAGCAATTGATCGACAGCCTGATCTCGTCGATCAAGAACGCCTACGGACCGATCGCCGTGTCCGACGCGACTCGCCAGCGCCTGCGCGAGATCGGCGTGTTCGTCGCCACCCGGGACGCGTTCTTCGAGCACTATACCGGCGTCGTGTTCGCCGGGTTCGGGGCGCGGGAGAAATTCCCGACCATGCGCTCCTATCTCACCTCCGGCGTCGTGCTCGGCATTCTCAAGCGCAAGAACGACCGCATCGCCAACATGACCGCCGACGGCGGACCGGTGGTGCAGCCCTTCGCCCAGGACCGGATGATCAAGACATTCCTTACTGGGATGGACGAATATCAGCGCCGCTTCATCTATGGGGAAACGCTGAAGCTATCGGTGAACGTGGCCAGCGAAATCATCAGCCATGCGCCGAACCTGAGCGATTCCCAGCGGGAGAATCTGTTCCGATCCTATTCGGAGAACAATATGCGCGTCGCCTTGCGCGAGTTCTTCAATTCCATCGATCACTATCAGAACGCGGTCCATACGCGTCCGATCTACCGGGCGATCGGATCGCTGCCGAAGCGCGAATTGGGCGAGACCGCCGCATCGCTCATTAAACTGAACAGTTTCCAACAAAAAGTCATGCACGCGATCGAAACCGTTGGCGGACCGATCGACGTCGCCGTCATCACCCGCAATGGCGGGTTGGAGATGAAACGGGACAAGCCGGACCTGTAAGGGCCGCCAAGAGCGATAGGATCATCAGCGATGAGTGAAAAGCTAAAACAGATCTGGAGCGGCTTCGAGGCGAAGACCGAACGGCGCTTGACCGGCCGCGGGGTGGAGAACATCGCCGCGCCGAGCCGGCACCAGGCGAGCGACCCGCTAAGCGCGCAATTGCCGGCGGATTATCAAGCCCCGGCGGAAGCGGCTTTCTCGGCCTTGCGCGCGCAATTGGCGGCGGCTGAAAAAGGCGCAAGCCGCAGCAAGGGTCGGCGCCCGACAGCCGGCTATAATGGCGAGCGGGCGGCGCGTGGAAGCAAGATCGAGCAGGCGCCGGACGGCGTCGCCGAGATGCTCTATGGCCTCGCCGCGACGGAAAAGCGGGTCGAGCGCAGCGCCATCGACTATCGCCAATTCCTGGCCGCCAACGCCGACAAAAAGCTGAAGAGCTTGAAGAAGAAGAAATTCCTCGGCCTGTTCTAGCCGAGGCCAGCGGGCCATAGGCCCGGCCCATCACGATCGCAGAATCAAAAAAGCCTTAGCGCGACGCTCTCCCTCGTCGAACTAAGGCTCTTTTGTGCGCACCCAAGCGTGGGGCTCGGTTGGACACTCGGCATGGGCGGTGGCCGCTCATGTCTCCCCCGGGGTCGTATGGGAAACTAAGAAATTGGGCGGCTGCGCTATAGTAAATTTTGGCCATGAATCCAAAAATGCAGCATTGCGCGCCAGGGCTAGAGATGTTTGAGCGGCGGCTTATGGGTGGCGCGGGAGCGCATTTGGATCGATTTCGCCATTAGCACCGCCCCGTCGCCGAGAAATTGGGTCGGGGTGGCGCCGACGAAGGTCTTGAATTCCTTAATAAAATGGGATTGGTCGTAAAACCCATGGCCGTTCTCCTCCCACCAGGTGGAATCGGCGCCGAGGCTCATGCGCGTGAGCGTGTGCAGCGCGCGATATTTGCGCTGCAGCGCTTTCGGCGAGGCCCCGAAATAGTATTTCGCCAAGCGGTCGGTTTGCCGCCGGGAGACGTCCATCAGATCGACCAGTTCGTCGAGCCCATGGCGGTCGGGATTGAGCAGCCAATCTTCGAGCCCGGCGGGAAACCGCTTGATCTTATCGAGCCGCGCCATCGCGAAGAGTTGTAGATAATGGTCGGCGATGGCGGCGCACTCGCGCCAATCCCGAGCGCCTTTCATGCGCTCGGTCATTTCGTTAACCAAACGATTATTGGCGGGGCCGAAACAATCCCGGAGATTGCAGATCCGGTCGGTCAGCTCCGCAGCGCTAAAGCCGAACAAGGCGTCCCAGCCATAAGGGAGAATGCCGATCCCGAACACCCGCGTGCCGGGCGTCGCCGTGACCGCATAGGCTGACATGGTCGGGCCGACCACGGTGGCTTCGGTGAAGTGCGCGCTGCGACCGTCGGGCCAATGGATGCCCCCGGCGCCATCGAGCACGATCCGGATGTTGCCCAGCTCAGCGCAAATCGGCTGATGCACGTGGCCAGCCGATTCAAAGCTGTAATAGACGCCAAACAATTCCCTTAGGTCCGGCCGGACCGGGTAGTAACGCAGATCCATACTGATCGGCCGCCCCCTGTGGCCCAAGGGGTAAATTAGCGCGCTCCGAGTGCGCCGCCAAGTTCATAACGGCCACATTGCACGCATTAGGACGCGCTCGCGGCGTTATTCGGCGCGCGCCGCTGCGTCAGCGAGGCCTTGCAAAACGCCAGAGATCGCCGTCGCCCGTTTCGACGCCGGATCGAGCCCGTGGTGGGCGACGACTTTCTTGATGTCCGTCATGGCGATGACGACGTCGCCGTCGGCGTTTTCATACACCAGAGCTTTCAGCGGCAGGTCGATGCCGATGGTCTGCACGGCTTGCAATAATGGCGTGCCGCCTTTCGGATTGCCGAAAATCACCAGGGTGGTCGGGCGCAGTTCTGCGTCAATAGAGGCCGCGCCCGCGGCGTGGTCGATCACCGCGAAGGTTCGAAAGCCTTTCTCGTCAATCGCGCTCGTCAGGTCGGCGAGGGTGGCGTCGAAGGATTGCTGGCTCGCCGTCTCAATCGTCCACGGGCCGTGCTTGGCCATCTTCTCGTGGTGGCCCTTCTCGTCCATGCCGTGGTGGGCTTTATCGTGATGCTTGTTTTCATGGTGATTGGCGCAGGCTGGCGTGGCCATGCCGACGGCGAGCGCGCTGAGCGCTATAAGCGAATATTTCATGGCTGGTTCTCCTCCCTGGGCCGTCGCCGTCATGGTCTCGCAATCAGCGTGACGGCGACGTCGAGCATGCGGCGTCAAGCCGAGGGAGACAAGCGGATTGACCGTTTTGTGAAGCGCCCCATGCCGCACTGCGCGAACAGCGTCGTCATGCGCCGCGCCCGCCGCCCCGTCGTCATCTTATGGCTTGAGCGCCGCCATCAGCGCGTCGGCTTCGGCGAGCAGCGCCCGGCGGCCCTCGGCGATAAAGTCGTCGGCGCGGTCGAATGCCGTGGGCAAGGCGTCGCGCATGTCAGGGCGCAGAACGATATCCGGCTTGTCGGCGAGCATCCGCGCCCGGGACAAATGCATCTGGAAAATGTCCACCGCCGCATAGGCCGTCTCGATCAATTGCGGTTTCGCGTCCTGACGCGCTTTCACCAGGGCGATCTGTTCTTGCAGTTTCCGGCGGGTTTCCTCGACGAAATTACGCACTGCGCCGGTGAGGCCGGGATCGGGGGCTGGGATCGTCGCCGGCAAGTTCGCCGTTAATTCGTCTACGGAAGGAGGCTTGAATCGGTCAAGCACGTTCGGCACGGCGTTCAGGTCCACCGCGACGATGACGTCGGCGCCCAGATGCCGCGCTAGGGACACCGGCGTCGGGTTGGAGACCGCGCCGTCCACCAGCCAGCGATCGCCGCTCTGCACCGCATGCAAGAGCACCGGGATCGCGCTCGAGGCGCGAATGGCGTCAATCAACGAGCCTTCGGTCAGCCACACCTCGTCGCCCGTGCCGAGGTCCGTGGCGACGGTGGCGAATTTGATCGGCAGGGTTTCAATGTCGGCGTCGAATTCCCGGAACGCTTCGAACGCCGCGGCGCTGTCGACGAGACCGCCGGGCCCAAGGCTTAAGGAGAAATTCGACAGAGCCGAAATCGGCGAGAGCTCCCGCGCCCAGGCCTCTAAGGGCTCGAGCGCGTTCCGAATATATGCGCCGCCGACGAGCGCGCCCACCGAGCATCCGGCGATAGCGTCAGGGACGAGGCCGAGCTCCTCCAATCCCTGGAGCACGCCGAGATGGGCCCAGCCGCGGGCCGCGCCGGAACCGAGCGCCAATCCCAATTTTTTACCAGTCATCACAATCGCCCCACATCTCGCGCGCCGCCGCGCTATTCTATCGCCAGCATTGACGCCGCGGCAAATAGGCTCGCCTGATCTCTGCGTTGCGCCCTTGCCTTGGCCGGCGCTGCTTTTCACACTGCCGCCATTGGCGATCAGCGGCGGGCCGATTCACGGCCCTACCCGACCAGCTAAGAGCTGCAAACAGGATGACAAGAGATGGCGATCTTCGACACCGTTATTCGTGGCGCGAAAATTTTTGACGGCGCGGGCGGCGCGCCATGGATCGGCGACGTGGCCATTAAAGACGGCCGCATCGCCGCCCAGGGCAAGGACCTGCCGGAAGGATCGGGGCGTGAAGAGGTCGACGCCAGCGGACTGTGGCTGACCCCGGGCCTGCTCGACATTCACACCCATTACGACCTTGAGGTGGAGCTGAGCCCCGGCTTGCCGGAATCAGTGCGCCACGGCACCACAACGGTGGTGGTCTCGAACTGCTCCCTCGGCCTCGCCTTCGGCAATCAGCGCGAGGCGGACCAGGACCCGATCGTCGATTGCTTCGCCCGGGTGGAGAATATTCCAAAGCCGGTCCTGAAACGGATCGCCGACAAGGTCACGTGGTCGGATTCGCAAGATTATCTCGATCACCTCAATGAGCTGAAACTCGGACCGAACATTGCGCCGATGATTCCCTATTCCATGCTGCGCATCGCCGCCATGGGCGTCACCCCGTCGGTGACCCGGGATCCGACGGAGTCGGAGATCGCCGAAATGGAGTCGCTCTTGGAGAAGGGCATGCGCGAAGGCTATGTCGGCTTTTCGTCCGACAATCTGCCGTTCCACTATCTCGCCAATGATCCGAATAGGGACAAACGCATTCCGTCGCAATACGCCGGCTTCAAGGAGCTGAAACGGCTGACCGACATCGTCCGCCGTCACGACCGGGTCTGGCAAGCGACGCCGCCGACGGAAAGCCCGTTGAAAGTGCTGCGCACGTTTCTGTTGACCAGCGGACGGCTGTACAAGAAAGCGCTGAAAATCACCGCCGTGGCGGCCCTCGACGTGCGTTCTAACCGCAACATCATCCGCAGCGCCGGCGTCCTCAGTCGGCTGCTTAATTCGCCCTTGGTGAAAGGCAATTTTCAGCTGCAAAGCCTCGCCGCGCGGTTCAAAGTTTGGAGCGACGGCCCGATCTCTCCCTTGGCCGAGGAAGCCCCGGCCCTGCGCGATCTCATGATGACCGATCTCGAAGACGACGACGCCAGGGCCCGTCTCTACGCCGATCCGGCGTTCGAGGCGCGGTTCAAGGAAATGTGGCGAATCGGTAAATCCGGATACGGACTGGATCGAGTGAAGCGGATATTGCGGCTCGAGGATCTCGCCTTGCGCCGGGACATCGCTGAAATGGAGGTGGATTCCGCGCCGATCGACGCCTGGAGCGGGCAAAGCTTCGCCGCCATCTTCGATCGGTTAAAAACCTATCAGACCACGTTAAAGGGCGCGCTCAACGAAGAAGAGGCGGCCCTGTTCGACACGTTTCCGGTGGTCGCCGACGACGCCGACTTCGTCTTCGCCATGTTCAAGGCCTATGACCGCCGCCTGATCTGGCGCACGGTCAGCGCCAACGCCGACGAGAAGAAAGTTCGAGCCCTGACCATGAGCCCGCATTTTCTGCCCGGCTTCGCGGATTCCGGCGCCCACCTCACCAATCTGGCGTTCTACGACGTCAATTTGCGGGCCTTGAAGACCGCCGACCAGGAGGCCGGGGAAGACGGCGTCGCCTATATGGTGAAACGTCTGACCCGCGATCCGGCGCAATTCTTCGACATCGACGTGGGCGGCCTGGCGCCGGGCGACCAAGCCGACCTCGTGCTCATCGATCCGGCGGCCCTGCGGCGCCATGACGGCGAGGCCAACACCCACCGGATCTATCGCGAGACCTTGCAGCACGAGCAGCTGGTCAACCGCTCCGACGGGGTGGTCAAGCGGGTGATGATCGCCGGCGAAGACGTGTTCGTGGAGGGGACGTTCACCTCGGCTTTCGAAGGGCGCAAGCTCGGCCGGGTGTTGACCGCCGCGTCCGCTGGATCGGCGACGACGGCCGCTGCTGCGGCGGCGTAAGGCCGGCGAAATCGCGGAAAAAATAGCGCTGGCCCGTGGCGGCGAACACCGCCACCATTCCGGCCTATGTGCCGTTTTTCCTGCGATTTTGACCAACAATGACAATGATCAACGACATTTCGCCGGATGAAGATCCGACCGAGACGGATATTGGGCTATCTGAGCTCAAAACCGCCCCAGAATTGACCGCCGCCGCCGCTGCCCCCGCTGCGCAAGAGGCCGCCGAAATGCCGGCGGAGATCGTCGCGGCCATGGATAAAGCCGCCGCAGACGGCGCTGTCCCGGACGACGGCGGCCTTGGCGGCTTATGGCCGTTTTTGTCCACGGGGCTGCTATGGACCGGGGTCGGCGTGGCCGCGGTCTCTGCGCTTTATGTTCTGATCGCCGGCGGCGCCGGCCCTGCAGCGACGCTGCTGGCGGTGATGCTATTGGCGATCGCGGCGATGATATCCTTCGGCGCGGTGCGCGGCAGCGCGCTCCTGCGCTTGTTCGGTTTGCATGCCCCGCGGGGCGGCAATGACCGGCTCAATGGCGCCGGCAAATTGGTCGACCTGGGCGTGGCCGCCGACGTCGTCGCCGCCGACGCCGATGCGCGGCTCGTGACCAAGGCCGACGGCGTCGTGGTTTACGCCAATGCGCCCTATGAAG
>CAYWWL010000090.1:0-7605 GCA_964461925.1 uncultured Caulobacterales bacterium
GGCCCGGCGCCGTTGATGCGATCGCGCTCATATTTGGCGAACGGTGAAGAGTGGTCGGTCTTTGTTGTTCTCAAGAAAAAGCTTCTACAGCTGCTGTGCGCGGAAAAGGGGACGCTAAAAAGTAGCCCGACGCAGTTGCGCAGGCAGGGTTTAGGAAGATGTCAAAGGTTGATCGGGCGTGTTCGCTCGGCATGGAGCCAAGCATCGCATTCTCTATCTTGCGGTCGCCCGCCACTGTATTGACAATATGTTCGAACATTTGCAAACAGTATTCTTCTACGCGAATCAGTTTAAGTCTTCGAAAAATATACTTCGAGGACATTATGGCGGCATCACATCCATATATTTCTAGCGGCGGACCGTTGGTCCAAGCGATTACACAGTTTCGAAAGTCGTTCCCAAACGTTGTGGATGCTTCAATACTAAAAAAATTGGGTTTGGCGTCAAACAATGAGAGCTACCTAATTAATATTCTGAAGTTTCTAAAACTGATAGATGATAATGGTAAAAAAACACAGGCGGCGTCAAAAATCTTTGTGCTGCATAAGGATGAAGATTTCCGGAATTCATTCTCGGATGCCGTCAAAAGTGCATACACTGAACTTTTTGAACTACACAAAGACGAAGCTTGGGCGCTCGACGATGAAGCCCTGATTACGTATTTCCGACAAGCAGATCAAAGCACTGAAATTGTCGGCAAACGTCAAGCTGTAACGTTTAAATCGCTCGCAGGCCTTGCCGGCAAGCGGGAGATTAGCGCGCCAAGGTCCGCGTCTGGCGCGAAGACTGCAAAAAAAGATTTGGGAAGGCCCGCGAAGAAGAAGGCAAAGAAGTTAAAGTTTTCCGATCCGCCCGCACATTCGGGGGAAATTCCTCCGATAAGCCAGGATCGTGAAAACGCTTTTGGTTTAACTGTGCGTGTTGAAATTAATTTGCCGGCAGATGGGTCACAAGCGACATACGATCGAATTTTTAAGAGCATCAAAGAGAATCTGATTGATGCGTATAAAGCTTGAAGAGTTCGAACGAATTTGTCGACGCGCGCACGTTGTAAACGAGTCGACGAGCACAGCGATCAATCAACACCCATTTGCAGCTCGAAACCTACATCAGGCCTTACCAAAAAAGACAAAGAAACTTTTTGACGACGGCCATTTTTCGGAGGCGACTTTCGAGTCCTTGAAGTTCTTAGATAAGCTTGTTCAACGACTTGGTGGGAGTCGGGAGAATGGAGTCAAGTTAATGATGAAGGTGTTTGGGGGAGAAAAACCGCCGATTAAGCTCAATACGTTGGCGAGCCAAAGTGACATCGATGAACAGCATGGATTTATGTTCATTTTTGCTGGCATAATTAGCGGCTTGCGGAATCCAAAAGGCCACGATTACGAAATCGAAGATGACCCGGACACATGTTTGGATCATCTAACGATAATTTCAGCCCTGATTCGCAAGTTGGAGAGCGCTGGCCACAAAATCTAACAGGCACGCCATTTCGGTTGCTCAACTAATACTTAGGTCCGCTCAGAAGATCACCCCGCCGTTCAGTTAACTGATGTTCAACGGCAAAAACGGGCCTATCCCCGCCCTTAGGGGACAGCGCAAAACGTGACTCATGGCTCCTGCAAGGTGCTTGGTCATGCCCATCACGTGTTCGGCCTTGTTGCGTTTTTCAGCTATTGGATATCAGCACGGCCCCGCGGCGGCTTGATGCCGTGGGCCTCAATCAGAACGGCGACCAACTTGCTGGGACCGCGCTTGGGGATGATTGCCCCCGCCATGTCGGAAGAAACGCCGCTGACAGGCGATGTCCAGGCGCCTTTTCGCGGGCATTACCTGGCGACGTCAAATAGATGGCGTCCGTTGTCGTAAGCGGGCGCTTTTAACCGCTTTTTGGGTAGGCGACGGCTGTCGCCGCCATGGGCCCGGCGCGAGTTAGATCGATCATGGGTGCAAAGAGGATGCGCTTTGTCTTCTGGCCGACGCGCATTAGCCTATGGCGACCGGGGAGGACGCCGCCATGAAGCTCACATCCGTTATCGTCGCCGCTGCGCTATTGTCGGCGCCCGTCGCCGTCGCTGATGACGCGCCAGACGACGCGCCAGATGACGCGCCACATGACGCCACCGACGGCGCCGTGGTCGCGGCGCCGGTGTCCTTGGATCAGTACGACCAGATGTCGAAACAAGAGCAGGCGGACGTCACCGCGCTCTATCTTGCGGCGTTGCAGATCCGTTACGAGGAAACCGATCCGGGGATCGCCGCGTGCATGGCCGAGAAATTCACCCAAACCCCAAAGGGCGCCGCGCGGCTCATCGTCGCCATCACTGTCGAATATGACGCCGTCCGCCATCGCCAAGAGGCCGCTAACGCGACCGTCGGCGATCTGATCGACGCCGCGGTCGACCGGGAATGTAAGCCCGGCGCCGCGGTTCAATAAGGCCGTGCCAATAGCGCCGTAAGAGCCTATGCCGGGTCCGCGGTCACGGTCTCGTCGCCGAGCTGGCGATAGGGCGTCGTCGAGATCAGTTCGCCGAGCTTATGGATCGCGCCCATGGGCCCTTGGCGCGCCGCGCCGATAAAGTCCCGCCAGTCCTGTTCCGTGCGCCAGAGGGCGATGGTGAGCATTTCGTCCGGGGCGTCGATGCTCTGCAGGCAAAAACTGCCCAGGGCGCCAGGGGTTTCGGCGTGAATCGCCCGGGTCGCTTGGCGCCACGCGGTCGCGAACGCGTCCTGGCGGTCCGGCGCGACTTTCCAACGATAGACCACGCGGATCATGGCTTACCCCATCGCATAGCCAAGCGCCGCGAACCCGATCGCCGCCGCCGCCGCCGCGATCATGGCGTAAGGCAGCTGGGTGAAGGCATGGCGCATGGGCGTGGTGCCGGTGGCTTGGGCCGTGAGCACCGTGGCGTCGGAATAAAAGCACGCATGGGATCCGAACGTGCTGGCCGACAATGTCGCCCCGATCACCAAGGTCATATCCGCGTCCACGGCCCGGGCCAAGGCGACGACGATGGGCACGGTGATGACGAAGATGCCCCAATTAGAGCCGGTGGTGAACGATAAGGCGGCCATGGTGACGAAGGCGATCACCGGCAGGGACTGCGCCGTCATATAGGGCTCGACCAGGCCGATCACGTATTGCGGCATGCCCAATTGGTCGTTCACGTCTTTCAAGGCGAAGGCGGCGAAGATGATCGCCATGGGCTCGATCATCCAGATAAAGCCGCCGATGGAATTGCGCGTCACTTTTGCCGGCGCCATCGAGCGCGTCGCCACCAAGAGCGCGATCGTCACCCCGAGGGCGCAGTAAATGCCGGTGAGGAAATCAAGGTCGAAATAGATGGTGAAGCCGACCAGCGACGCCATAGAGACGATCAGGATCCAGGTGAGGAGGGTCTGGCGCGCGTCGGACATCGGACCGTCATGCTCCGGCTCCAGATCAAACACGACGTCGGCGTCGGCGGACGGCGCGGCGATCTCGGACGCGGCGGCGGCTGACGCGGCGGCGCGGCGCTCAGCTTCCTTCATCGGGCCGAACACCGGCACGATGCCGAAAATCACCAGCGGCACCAACAGGATCGCGAACCATGGATAGAGCATGTATGGGATCGACTGAATATAGGTGAGGACGCCTGATCCCTCCGCCGCCACGTCATTGGTCTCCAAAAGGACGCCGAAGAACACCGCCCAGGTGGAGATCGGCACCAGGACGCTCGCCGGCGCCGCCGTGGAATCCACCACATAAGCGAGCATGTCCCGGGAGACGCGGTATTTGTCGGTGATCTTCTGCATGGTGGCGCCGACCGCCATGGAGTTGAGATAGTCGTCCACGAACAAAGCGACGCCGAGGCCCCAAGTGACGAACAGCGCCGACGCGCGCGAGCGGATCGCCCGTTCGGCGGCGTGGATAAAGGCGTTCATCGCGCCCGATTTCATCAGTAGTGCGATCAAGCTGCCCATAAAGCCGCACACGAGGAAGATCCAGGCGACGGACTCGTCGGTCATCACCCTGAGGGAGACCTCGGCGAAGGGCGGCGCGAAGCCCCAGCCATTGAGCATGATCAGGCCGAATATGGCGCCTGCGAGAAGCGATTCGATCGGCCGGCGCGACGCCATGGCCAAGGTGAAGACGATCGCGGTGGGCAAAAGCGTCCAAGCGCCGAAATCGCTCATCTCATGACAACCCTTCATGCCGGGGCCCCTGTCCAGGCGGCCTTCATGTCGACGGCGCTTCATACCGACGGCTCTTCATGCCGACGGCGTTTCGCGCAGCGCGCGTGCTCGCGCTCGCGGGCGACGCGCGGAACGCCTGGACCCTACGCTATTGGATGAGGCTTGTCTCGCCCATGGCAGGTGGTCTAAGTCTCGCCTTATCCCCTTACGGCTTTGCGCCGTCGCGGACAAGGTCGCCGATGACGCCGGCGACGCGGCGCCGCCGTCAGCGCCGCAACAATGATAAGGATGGCGTATGTCGGACGAAATTTCCAAATCCTCTCCCGCGGCGGGGGTCGAAACGGCCAAGCGCGCCGATATGTCGTATAGTGACTATCTAAAGCTCGACGACATTCTCAACGCCCAAGCGCCGCGTTCCGACGCCCATGACGAAATGCTGTTCATCGTCCAGCACCAGGCCTCGGAGCTGTGGATGCGCTTGGCGATCTACGAGATGGACGCGGCCCGGGCGGCGATCGCGCGCTCGGAACTGCAGCCGGCGATGAAAATGCTCCGCCGCGTCACCGGCATCTTCGCCCAGCTAAACAGCGCGTGGGACATTTTGCGCACCATGACGCCGAGCGAATACACCATGTTTCGCGATCATCTCGGGGAGGCGTCGGGCTTTCAGTCCTGGCAATATCGGCGCATCGAGTTCATCGTCGGCAATCGCAACGCCGCGCAAGTCGGCGTGCATCAAAAGCGCGCCGACGTGATCGCGGCCCTTGAAGCGGAGCTGGCGCGGCCGAGCCTTTACGACGAAACCGTGCGCTTCTTGTTGCGCAGCGGGTTTGAGATCGATCCTAAGACAGTGAACCGGGACCTCGCCAAAAAATACCAGGCGTGCGACAGCGTGCGCGAAGCCTGGCGCATCGTTTATGAAGATCCGGACACCCATTGGCCGTGCTACGAGCTGGCGGAGAAATTGGTCGACTTCGAGGACTATTTCCGGCGCTGGCGCTTCAATCACGTGACCACGGTGGAGCGGGTCATCGGCTTTAAATCCGGCACCGGCGGCACTGACGGCGTCAATTATCTAAAGAAGATGTTGGACACGGTGCTGTTCCCGGAACTGTGGTCGGTGCGCACGTCGCTGTAAGTCGTGCAGCGATAATAATCGCCTCAACACGCCGCCGATCGTCGACGCGCGTGATGCAAGCTGAAGGAACGAACAGATGAGCAAAATGATCCATATCATGGGCGCAGGTCTCGCCGGGTCGCTGATGGCCGTTCTGCTTGGCAATCGCGGCTATAGTGTGCAGGTCTATGAGCGCCGCCCGGACATGCGCAAGACGCCCATGGACGCCGGGCGATCGATCAATCTTGCGTTGTCGGCGCGAGGCCTCGCCGCGCTGGAGCGAGCCGGGGTCAAGAACGCGGTGCTCGATCTCGCCATTCCCATGCGCGGGCGCATGATCCACGATCTGTCCGGCGATCTCGATTTTCAGCCGTATAGCAATGATCCAGCGAACTACATCAATTCGGTGTCGCGCTCGGAGCTGAACATGCGTTTAATGGACGCCGCGGAAGACCATCCGGCGGTGAATATCGAGTTTGACGTCGCCTGCCATGAGGCGGATCTCGAAGCCGGGTCGGTGTCGCTATTGACGGCCGCCACCGGCGAGACGCGCGAGATCAAAGACGAGATCGTGCTTGGTTGCGACGGCGCTTTCTCGGCCCTGCGCTCGGCCATGCAGCGCACCCAACGGTTCAATTATTCGCAAGACTTCATCACCCATGGCTATAAGGAGTTGACGATCCCGGCGGACGCCAATGGCGACTATCAACTCGAGCCGAACGCCTTGCATATCTGGCCTCGGGGCCAATTCATGATGATCGCGCTGCCGAACCAGGATCGCTCCTTCACCTGCACGTTGTTTTTCCCGTTCAAAGGGCCGGACAGTTTCGAGGAGCTGCAAACCCAAGATCAAGTGGAAGGGTTTTTCGACAAGACCTTTCCCGACGCAGTGCCGCTGATCCCTGATCTGTGGACGGACTTTAGGGACAATCCGATCGGCGATCTGGTGACGATCCGGTGCTGGCCCTGGACCTATGGCGGCCAATTCGGCCTGATCGGCGATTCCGCCCATGCCGTGGTGCCGTTCTTCGGCCAGGGCATGAACGCGGCGTTCGAAGGCTGCCACGTGCTGCATGACTGCCTTGAAGCGAACAAGGACGATTGGCCGAAAGCCTTCGCGCAATACCAAGAGACGTGCAAGCCGAACGCCGACGCCATCGCGCGCATGGCGTTGGAGAATTACATCGAGATGCGCGAACTTGTGGCCGATCCGGACTTCGTGTTCATGAACGAGCTTGATCATTATCTCGAGCAACATCACCCGATCTATAAATCGCGCTACGAAATGATTTCCTTCTCGCGCATCCCTTACGCCGAAGCTTATCGGCGCGGGGAGATCAACAAAGAAATCCTGGCCAAGCTCACCGCCGGCGTCGATTCGATCGAGAATGTCGACATGAAGGCGGCGGACGCATTGATCGACGCGTTATTGTCCTAACGCATCGGGCAGATGGTTCTTGAGGGTCTCGGCGAAGGCCGCCGCGGCCGGCGACGGCGTTTTGTCGGATCGGCGGATCAGCGATATGTCACGATGGAGCACCGGATCGACGAGGGGGATTGAGACCACGTTCGACTGGGTGGCGATCGCCTCGGCGTAGCTCGGCAGCACCGCGACCCCAAGACCGGCTTGGGCAAGCGCGATCGCGGTGGCCATCTGATTGACCGAATAGGCCGGATTGAAACTGACGCCGGCCTTGTCGAAACCGGCCTCGACGATGCGTCTGACGTCGCTGTTTTGGGTCAGGGAAATCAACGGCAGCGCGGCGAGGGACGCCCAGTTCGCAGTGGCTGTGTCGGCGTCGATCACGTCGGGCTTCGCGTCGGCGCGGCAGAAACACGCCATCTGATCCCGGGCCAAGCGGGTCCGCGCGATCCCTTCTTCGCCGACGAAAAACGTGCCAAAGCCCCAATCGAGATCGCCATTGCGGATCGCGTCGACGATGGCGTTCGCCGGGTGGTCTTTTACGTCCACGCGGACGCCCGGATAGACGGTTGAAAACTCGGCGACGACGGCGGGTAAGATCGTCGCGGCGAGGAGCGGCGGCGCGGCGATTCGAACCACGCCCCGGCGTCGTTGCACCACGTCGTCAATGTCGCGTAGGGCGAGGTCAAGATCCTCCAAGATGCGGCGCGCGGCGTCGACGAATTGCCGCCCCGCGGCGGTGAGTTCGACGCTGCGGGTGGTGCGATCGAACAATTTCGTTCCAACTGCGGCCTCAAGATCGCCGATGGTTTTCGACAGCGCGGGTTGGGCGCTGTTGAGGCGCTCGGCGGCGCGGAGGTACTTCTCCGGGTTGGTCGTGCTCCCGAGG
>CAYWWL010000091.1:0-7587 GCA_964461925.1 uncultured Caulobacterales bacterium
CCTCCCAAGCCTCGGCGTCCTTGACATCAGCGTCCTTGGCATCGGCGTCCTTGGCATCGGCCTTCTTGGCCCGAAGCGCCGCCTAACTGCGGCGAAATGGACGCGTTAAAAACCGCATCACGCTCTTGCGGCTCTCCCAAAGGCTCAGCCCCATAAGCGCCGCGGTCAACCAAAACGCTATTTCCGTCGCCAACGCCGCCGCCGCGATGGCGATGGTCCATTCACGGGTCGTCGGTTCGCTTAAATAGACTCCGACCACGCCCAACCACACCAATAAAGCGACGCTCCAGACAATTGCCAATACGAGCTTTTTCCATGCCATAATAGACCTCCAATGTAAAGAGCTCTTGACATATGCACTGCCCCAAGTAATGTCAATAACTCTTTACGTCGTTTGTAAGCGGAGGGACTAATGAACGACACGACGAGCAATCACGGCCCATTGCGCGCGGCGATCGAAGTGTTGATCGTCGCCGGCGTCTATGGCGGCATTTATTTCTACAGCGACTTAGCCTTGCGGGGTCCTGCGGCCATCGCCGCGTCGGTCGCGGCGATCACGGTTCTTTTAAGATTGCGCAATGAGTCTTGGACAACGCTCGGGCTGCGCTTGCCGCGATCGATCAGCAGTATTTTGCTCGGCCTCGCGCTGGTGATCGCGACCTACGCGGCGGTCGCGGCCAGCGTCGTTCTCGCCACGCCGCTGATCGAAGAATGGTTCGGCGTCAAAGCGCAAGCGCCCCTCGAGATCGACACGCTGTCCCGCTATCTGACGCTGATGGCGATCGCGTGGACAACGGCGGCGATCGGCGAGGAAATGCTGTTCCGCGGTTTTTTGCTGAATCGTCTCGCCGAGACATTGCGCAGCGGTCCTTTTGGTTGGGCCCTCGCGGTGATCGCACAGTCGATCTTGTTCGGCGTCGCCCACGCCTATCAGGGAACCTATGGCGTTTTTATCACCGGCATCGTCGCATTTGTGTTCGGCGTCGCCTACCTGATTGGTCGGCGAAATCTCCTGCCGCTGATTTTCGCGCACGGCCTGATCGACACGGTCTCATTGACGGCGCTCTATTACGGCGTGGGTCCCGCCGCCGCAGGATGACGGCGGAACCTGTTCGCTAGTCGAGGCAGATGACGTCGTCCGTGGCGGGATCGACGCCTAGGTTTTCGCATTCCGCCAAAGGATCGTCGTCGCCGCCCGGTTCGTCGTCATAGATGGGGTCGCCGCGATCCGGCGGCGCCTCGCCGCGCATCGCCGCAATCTCGTCTTGCAGCGCGAATTCGTCGTCGACTTCACGCTTGATCAGCTTGTACCCGACGGGGCCAAGGCTGCCTTGCACCGACACGGCTAGGTTGCCGTCAGGCTGCAAGCTGAATGTCGCCGGCCCCAGCAGCGGAAGATCATCCGCTTTATATTGTCCGGGTGCGGTTCGTTGGAAGTTCTGCATCACCACCATGTCCGGCTGAACTTTCAAAATGAACATGTGAAGCCACGAGTCGACCGCATAAGCGCGACCTTCTTCGATCCGAATTTTCTTGCCAATTGTGTTGATCGTCCACACCCCGTCGATCGGCAGCGCTTCGCTCGGCTCGACAGCGAATTTGTCGGGCAGAAAGGCGTCAATCTGCGGCACGCCGGCGGCTTCGGCGAGGGATTCGGCGATATCTTGCGCCGCGGCAGGTGTTCCGAGGCCGATCGCCAACAGACTGCAAGCCGCAGAGACGGCGGTGATGGACCAATGGCTGCGCACAGCGCGTCGGCTTGTCTTGGTCATGGCGAAACTCCTTCTTGTCGCATTTCTCGTATGGCGGCCTCTTGGCGCCGCTGACCAAAGCACCCTACCGCCACGACGAAAGACCTTTAATGGGTATCACTACCCATTTGCTCAGCGGACCGCATCGACTAATTTCCCATTATCGCCGCGGGCGTGCTTGGTTCGCCTCAAGCGGGCGTTAATCGCGTCGGACGTCGAATTAGGAGAGGACCTTGATGACGGGCCGAAAGGCAAGGATCGCGGCCGCCGGCGCCGCGCTGGCGCTGACATCAACCAACGCCCTCGCTGATGGTCAGGGCGCGGCGATCGCCACGGCGGTGTACTACACCGCGGCCATCACCATCGTGTCCGCCTTCTTTCTGATCAATATCAGCCTCAAGAATCGCAGTGGCGTCGACTATGCGATCCTTTTCGCGGCGCTGCTGGGATTGACCTTCACCCTTGAAGGCGGGCTAGCAGCGACGCTGCAGGCCTGGGCGCAGGCGCCGCGGCGGGCGGCGGAACTGTGCGTCGGCTTTATCGCCGCGGCGATCGGTTTCTGGTCGGCGGAACGCGCCCTAGACGAAAGCCAACCGCGTCCGAGACTGCGCGCAGGACTGCGTTGGGCGGCTGGGGGCGCAGGACTGTTAGCGGCGCTCGCGTGGGCGGCGCCGGTGGCCGCCATGGCGATCGTCGCCAATCTGTTGTTGGTCGCAATGGCGATCGCTCAATTCGCCTCCACCTCGACTTGGCGAACCTATTCGGACCGGCCCAATCGAGTGGCGCGGAGCATCGTGGCGGGCGGCTTCGCCTTTATGCTGGCGGCGGCGGCCGTCATCGCGCTGACAGGCAACGGACCGTCCCTGCGGGAATCCTTCCTCAGCGCCAATCTTTTTCGTTATCTCTACGCCATTATCGCTTTGCCGACGATGGCGGCGATCGCTCTCGCTTTGATCGAAATGCGCCGATCCCGGGACGCCGCCCTCGCCGCGGCCCTCGACGCCGCGCGTAAAGACGCCGAAACCAACGCCGCGCTTCTAGAGCTGGAAAAGAACTATTCGCGGGCCCGGGACGTCGCCGCCCAGCGCACCCGGGTCTTATCTACGGCGACCCACGATATCCGCCAGCCGATCGCGTCATTGCGCGCCGAGCTTGACGCCCTGCGCGACGAAGCGGCGCCGGCGACCATTGTCCGGATCGATCGCATCCTTAATCACTTGGGCGGCCTCACCGAGGAAATGTCGCGATCGGCGCGGGCTGACGGCGACATATCAGCGGACCTCGAAGGAACGACCGCGACCGAGGATCGCGAAGCGCCGGAAACCTTGCCAGCGAACCTATTGACGCAGACCCTAGGGCGTATGTTCGCGGCGGACGCCCGATCCAACGGCGTCGCGCTCAAGACCATGCCAAGCGAAGCGGCGTTCTCCGCGCCGCCGACGGCGCTAATGCGGATCGGCGCTAATCTCGTCTCCAACGCCATCCAACACGCCGAGGCGTCGCGGATTTTGATTGGTGTGCGGCGCAACAAAGACCGCCTCGACTTAATCGTCGCCGATGACGGGCGCGGCGTCGATTCTCCGGAGACTGCGTTCCAAGCGGGCGTCAAAGGCGACGCCTCCAGCGGCGACGGGCTCGGCCTCTCCATCGTCAAAGAACTCGCCGAACGCCATGGTTTCGCCGTCGATCTTCAGTCCACGCCAAAGAAAGCGACGATTTTCACTGTCTCGGCGCCGCGGCAAGGCGATTAAACAACGCCCGCCCCCGCTTTTGTTCCGGAATCGATCGGTATAGGCTGCGCGCCTCAGTGGGGCGATTCAACGATTTATGGCCGAGCAATACACCGTTATTATCGCGGATGATCATGAAATTGTCCGCAGCGGCCTCCGTGCGGCGCTCGAAAAGCCCGGCCTTGTGGAAGAGCATGGACTGCGTGTCGTAGCGGAAGCCACGAACGGGCTTGAAGCCTTGGCGGCGGCCAAAGAACACCGCCCGGATCTGATTCTCCTCGACCTCAACATGCCCCTGGCCGGCGGCGCGGAGGTGTTCACCGATATCCGCAGATGGGCCCCGCAGACAAAGATCATCGTTTTCACTTCGCTAGAAAGCGCCGGCATTCTAGGCTCACTGATCGACGCGGGCGTCGACGGGATGTTTTCAAAAGGCGCCGCGAACGATCAACTCTATGAAAAGCTGCCCTTGATCATCCGCGGCGGGCGGCACATCGCGCCGGAATGCCTCGCGCTTTTAGACAATCGCCGGGAGACGGCGGCGCTGACGCCGCGCGAACAACAGGCCTTGCACATGATCGTAAGCGGGCGCACCACCAAGGAAATAGCCGCCGCTCAGGGGATCAGTCCGCGCACTGCGGAGAAACATCGGGCCAGCTTGATGGCCAAACTACAGGTGCGCTCAGTGACCGAGCTGATGGCCCGCGCTCTTAAAGACGGCCTGATCGAGCCCTAGCGGCTGATCCTGACGGAGGCGCGATTGGGTAGTCCTACCCATAGTTCCAGAGGCGCGTCATTGCGATGCTTGATCCGAGCCCAAGCACTTTTGGGCGAGGATGAACAACTAACCAACGGAGAGTCGTTATGACACTCGCGACAAGCCAATTGAAATTCATACTGACGACGGTCTTCGTCTGTATTGTCATGGCGTTCGCCTCTGCGGAGCCCGCGTTCGCCAAGAAATCCGACAAATGCAGCGCGAACGGCCAGAAACCATGCCCTGTCCACTATATCGGTCCGATCTGCGACCCTGGCCTTGGCAATCTTGGCGGCATTTGCCGTCCGTGCGGCGGCAATGGTCAAAAAGCCTGCCCGCCGATGGAACGCGGCAAGCAGTGCCGCGGCAATCTAATGAAGATCGACGGACGCTGCTACGCAGCCTGCGGCGGCCCGAACCAGGTCGCTTGCCCGAAGATCAAGGCGGGATATCCGTGCCGCGGCAAATACGAACCGGACGCTCGAAACATTTGCAAACCCTGCGGCGGCGACGGTCAAAAGGCCTGCCGAGCGCTGAAGTCTGGCGAACAGTGCAACGCTAATCTGCACAAAGACAGCGCCGGCGTCTGCCGCGCCTGCGGCGGCCTTAATCAGCGCGCCTGCCCGATCACTAAGCGCGGCACCGTGTGCAAACCAGGTCTCGGAAAATTTGACGGTATTTGCCGCCCTTGCGGGAAAAAGGGCCAAAGAGCCTGCCCCGCCATGGAAGTCGGCCGTCAATGCGCGCCATGGACAACTCAACGCGACGGCGTCTGCAAACCGTGCGGCAGCGAAGGCGCCCGGGCGTGCCGGGTGACCGACAAAGGCAAGGCTTGCAAGCCTACCCTGAAGCGCAACATCAAAGGCATCTGCGTCGTCGATCCGAAAGAGCGACTGAAGCAGGACGCCATGGATCGGATGGGCGAATTGACCCCTGAGATCCTCGCCGCCGCTAAGCAAGTGATCAGCGCTGGCTCCAACGACGGCTTCACCTCGAAGCTGCGCGAAGAGGACGCTAGCTTCATGGACGAGCAGCCGGACAATAACGGCTGCGTCGGCGACAAGACCAGAACTTGGACCGTCGGCGTCAATGCGGACGTATCCTTCATCATTGGCGGCGAAGGCGAACTCGGCGCGGCGATCCGTTGCGCCGATCACCAACGCGGCCAGAAGGATTTCAAATGGTTCGCAGGCACCGGCTATAGCTGGCGTCCGGGCTTCGGCGCCAGCCTCGGCCTCACGTTCGGCTTCTGGCGCGACGATTTCGACGGCATGCGCGGCAAGTCCCACGGTTATGTCTTCGATCTCTTCCAACTTCTGGAAAATCTAAAAGGCGGGCCGCTCGTCAGCCTCAAGAAAGAAGTCAGCGATCTGAAAATGCTGCTGAAAGCCGGCACCTACGAGCCAAGCACGTCGATTGCGATTGGCGTCTGGTACTTGGACTATCCAAAAGACGATCCGCGTGCGATTGAAAACGCCGGCGTCAATTGGCGGCCAAAATACCAAGGTTGGACCATCACGGTCGCCAAAGGCGGCGGCTGGGACGCTGGCGGGGTCTATTCCAAGACCAAAACCCAGCAGTTCTGCACGGTCGACATGAAGTGCGCCGAGGGCAAGTGGAGCAATGGCGGCACCGTCCTCAATATCACCCGGCAGACCAAACAAGCGATCTGGGTGGCGCGCGGCTCAGGCAGCCCGGTCAAATACGACCGCGTCCTGCCGGCTGGCCGCAAATACAAATCGGCTAACGGCGATATCATCCGTTACCGGAAGAACTACACGAAACTGAAGTTCAAGGCCAAAGGCGAGAGCAACGTCAACCTGACGCGGCGTAGCGCCCCGCCCACGGCGGACGCCAGTCGCCGCGCAGAACGCGACGACCGGAAGCCGTTCCCGATCAAGCCGACCCCGGCCGGCCGGATCAACACGCTTGGCCTGTGGGACTTCACCGCCAAAGGCTCGAGACTGACCGACGAATTCGTCAAACAAACGGATGAGTACGTCATTCTTCGCCGGCATGGCACGACCCAGAACCGTCGCTATGACTGGGTCAGCAAAAACACCTACCGCAATTCGCGCGGCAGCACCTTCCGCTTCGTGTCCGAAGACCGCGGCATTTGGGTCAGCCCAGACGGCAAGACGGTCTACCAATTGCGCAAGCGACGCTAACACAGGAGAGAAAGGCGCCCTCCTATGGGAGAGAAGGCAGGGCGAGGAGAGAGAGGAAGGGTCGCGTCGCGCAGAGCGTCGCGGCCCTTTCCTTTTCGTCTTGGCGCTAGGGCGCGAAGATGATTGAATGCGCCCCTCGCCGCACAGTCTCGCCCCAATATTTTCTCCCCAAGGATCTATCGCTATGGCTGAATTCGACACGCCGCTGATCATCGAAGCGTCGCTCAACGGCTCCGCTTCAAAGGACGGCAATCCCAATGTACCTTACGCCGACGACGAGATTGTCGAGCAGGCCGTCGCTTGCATGGACGCAGGGGCGGCGCTGATCCACAATCACACAACCGAGCCCGTGTTTGGCGGACCAGGCCATATGGACGCCGATCTATACGCCGGAGCCTGGCGCAAATTGTTGGACGCCAGGCCCGACGCGATCTTGACGCCAACCATGCCTGGCGGGCCCGAAGGAACGCCCGTGGCGACGCGCTACGCCCATATCGAAAAACTCGCGGAATACGGACTAATCGCGCAGGGACTGTGCGATCCCGGCAGTTTCAACGTGTCCCTATTGACCGACGAAGGCGTATTCGCGCCAGTGCCCTTGGTCTATCGCAACGATCCCGTAGACAGCCATTATTATGTCGAGGCGTGCCGCAGACTGAAGCTTGGGCTCAGCATATCGATTTTCGAACCTGGCTTCTTGAAATTCATCATGGCGTTTCATCGGGCCGGCAAGCTGCCGCCCGGCGGCGTCGTGAAATTATATTTCGGCGCCGATGATCAGCCCTTTGGCCTTCCGCCGACGCCAAACGCCCTGGACGCCTATTTAGACATGATCGGCGACAGCGGTCTGCCGTGGATGGTGTCCACGTTCGGCGAAGACTGCGTCGCTTGCGGCATGGCGGAAGCCGCCATCATTCGCGGCGGCCATGTCCAGGTCGGGCTCGAGCCCTATGGCGGGCCGCGCAAGCCGGACAATGTGACCCTGGTTCGCGAAGTCGTTGCGCTCGCTGAACGGCTCGGCCGATCAATCGCCACGCCCGCCGAGGCGGCGCGGATCATGAATTTACCGACGTATCCAGCGCCCTATGGCGCACGCGCTTAACAAAAAACGGCGGCCCTGATAAAGGCCGCCGTTCGCGCGCTTTCCGTCCGTGGATTCAACGGGCTATGCTTTCGTGATC
>CAYWWL010000092.1:0-7578 GCA_964461925.1 uncultured Caulobacterales bacterium
CATTGCGACGCACCCATTGCAGGAAGCCTGGCGGATCGATGAACGGCGCCGCGGAGATGCTGCCGCGCCGGGCCACGTCGCAGCCAATGGTCAGCCCACGGTGGATATTCTTCATGATGCCGGTGGGGAAATTGTCCATCACCGCGCCGTCGACCAATAATTCGTGTCCGTCGACCACTGGCGGCAACACGCCGGGCAGCGAGATCGAGGCGCGCAGGGCCCGGCGCAGGAGACCGCGGCGATGCACTTTCGGCGCGCCCTTGGTCAGTTCCGAGGAAACGCAATAGAATGGCAGGCTGAGGTTCTCGATCTGCGTATCGCCGAAATGCCGCTCTAGGCGCTCGTCGACGATCTTGCCCTTGGTCATGGCCACCACCGGCAAGACGTGGTCCGACAAGGGGCTCGACTCGACGAACGCTTGGCGGATGCGGCGCTCGATCTCCGGCGGCTCCCAGCCCATGGCGTAGCAGGCGCCGACCACCGCCCCCATAGACACGCCGCCGATAAAGTCGATCGGCAGGCCGGCGGCGATCACCGCTTTCAAGACCCCGATATGGGCGTAGGCTCTGGCTCCGCCGCCGGACAGGACCAGCGCCACGGTGCGGCCGATGATCGCCCGGGCCAAACGATCGCGGCTGGTCTCGCCGCGCCAATGGAACACTCGGCTCGGATCCACCGCGCGCACCCAGTCGACGAGATCGATCTCGCCCTGGCCTTCATGCACGGCGACGAGGTCGACCAGGCGAAACCGCCGCGCCGGCGACTCCGGTTCCGGCGACAATGGAAACGGGATCGGCGGGCGCGCGTCGCGGCGGGCGAACACGAGGATCCGGTCGGCGTGACGCAGGGCGAAGCGGTACCAATCATTGTCGCCGACCCGGCATGGCAGCAACAAGACGTCGCTGTCGCGATAGGCGTTGCGGAACCGCGCCGCCCCCGCCTCGGCCCCCTCGCCGTCGCAGGCGATCGTTGCGGCGCGGCCATAGTCCGCCAGGCGCCGCCACAAATCCTCCGCACACCCCTTAATGTCGATGCCCGGCGAGGTCGCCACCATGGCGAACACCCGCGGCGAGGCGGAATGAAAGCTCTCGTCCGGGTCGCGGGCGCGATCGAGGATCTTCACCGCGATGGCGCCGGTGAAATCCGCATGGGCGCGGAAGACGGCGTCGAAATTCTCCCGGGTCAGGGTCAACACCGTGGAGTCGCGCAAGGCGTAGCACGACGCCGAGCGGTTCTCGTCGGCGATCAAGGACATCTCGCCCACTGGTTCGCCGGCGCGGATATAGCCGACCACGTTTTCCTCCGCCCCGGTCTTGCGCACCACGATGACGCGGCCGTCGAGCAATAAATGAAAATGGGTGGCGGGATCGCCTTGCCGGAACAACGCGCCGCCGCCTTTGACCTGGCTGATCACCCCGAGCTTGCCGAGCTGGCGCACCGCTCCCCGGCTTAAGCCGGCGAGGATCGGAAGCTCGCAATAGGGATCCAAGGGGTTGGCCATGGTTCCTCGGTCAATGCAGGTCGGTCAGACGATCATGATGCGCCGCTTCGCCGACGCGCCGCCAGTGTGCAACGATTTTCTAAATAAAAAACGCCGAACTAGAACAGAACCGCCGTCGCCGCGGACGACGCTAATTGAGCTGTTTTTTCGGCGCGATCGCCGGCCCTGCCACGTCGGGTTTGTCAGCGGCGGGTTTCGGCGCAGCCGGCACCGGCGCCACCTCGATCCCCTCCTCGACCAATTCCTTGGCTTCCTTGATCGTCGCCTCGCCATAGATCTGGCGCTCTTTGCTCTCGCCGTAATGGATCCGCCGGGCCTGTTCGGGAAACTGGTCGCCGACATAGTCGAAATTCTTCTCGACATAGGCGCGCGCCTTGTCGGCGGCTTCGGCGATCGCGGCCTGCACTTTGGCGAGTTTTTCGTTTTGGCTAGCGCCGCTCCTGCGGCTGACCCCTTTGGCGATCGCCGGGGCCATGATCGCTTTGCGAACATGGGCGCTGCCGCAATACGGGCATTCCAAGACGCCGTCGGCGGCCTGCACGTCGAAATCAGCGCTGGAGCGGAACCAAGCGTCGAACTCGTGGGCCTGATCGCAAACTAACTGGTACTTGATCATGACCCTAATGTGACGAGTTCCGGCGCGCGTTCAAGGGTCAGATTAGGAATGCGGCGACGCGCCTCGGCGGCGGCCTCAGGATCGATTTCCGCCACCAGGACGCCTGGCGCGTCGTGATCCAAGGCGGCGATGGTCTCGCCCCAAGGGCCGATAATCATCGAATGGCCATAGGTGTCGCGACCGTCGGCGTGGCGGCCGCCCTGGCCGGCGGCGACAACGAACGCGCCATTCTCGATCGCCCGGGCGCGTAACAGGATCTCCCAATGGGCCGCGCCGGTCTGGGCGGTGAACGCCGCCGGAACGCAGAACAGGGCTGCGCCGGCCTGGGCCAAACGCCGATAGAGAGCCGGAAAACGCACGTCATAACAGATTGTTAGTCCGGTTTTCACCCCCGCCACATCAGCGATCACGGCGCGCTCGCCGGGTTGATACACCGCCGATTCCCGCCAGGTCTCGCCGCCGGGCAATTGCACGTCGAACATATGGATCTTGTCGTAACGCGCCGCGATGGCGCCGTCGGGGGCGAACAGATAGGCCCGATTGGCGATCATGGTCTCGTTGAGCCGCACCGCGAACGATCCGGCGAGCAGGTGCACCCCGCGCGCCTTGGCGGCGGCGGCGAAAGCGTGGATTTCCGCCAGATCCTCGCCGATCGGCAGATTTTCCCGCAAGCGGTCGGGTTTTTTGTCCACCGCATTGGTCATTTCCGGGGTGACGATGAAGCGCGCGCCCTGGTCGGCGGCGTCATGGATCAGGGCCAGGGCCGCGTCGGTGTTCTCCGCGCGGTCGATCCCGGCGCGCAGTTGCACGCAGGCGACCGTCAGGCCTTTCCCGGCGGCGTGGGCCTCAGCCTTAGCCATTCAGCATGCCGTCGAGTTCGCCGGCCCGCTCCAGGGCCATCAGATCGTCGCAGCCGCCAATATGGGTCTCGCCGATGAAAATTTGCGGATAGGTCCGCTGGCCATTGGACTTGGCGAGCATTTCTTCGCGCTTGTCGCGATCGAAAGCGGCCGAGATCTCGTCGATCTCCACGCCTTTTTCCGTCAGCAGCGAAATCGCCCGAGCGCAAAACGGACAGAGCGGCTTGGTGTATACGGTTACCTTTTTCATGCGAAATGAGTCCCTTGTGTCGTCGCCGCCTTCTATACGGCGATCTGCAGCGGCTTCACAACACGAGCGACTGCAAGCACGTCGACCCGGCCCGCCCCGGCCCGCTTCAGCGCTTTCGCGCAGGCCGAGGCCGTCGCCCCCGTGGTGAGCACGTCGTCGATGACGATCACATGCCGACCGGCCAACGCTGGGCTCGCCCGAAACGCCCCGACCACATTGCGCCGCCGCGCCGCTAACGGCAACGACTGTTGCGGCGGCGTCGCCCGCACCCGGACAAGCGCGTCATAGGCCACCGCGACGCCGGCGCGCCGAGCGATCGCCGCCGCCAACGCCGCCGATTGATTATAGCGCCGCGCCCATTGTCGCCGCCAATGCAACGGCGTCGGCGCCAACACCGCGTCCGGGCGCATCACGTCGCCGGCGACCCGCTCGATCCAAGCGGCCAAGACCGGCGCCAGATCGAGGCGGTCGCCATGTTTGAAAGCGAGCACGGCGCGTTTGCTCGCGGCGTCATAGGCGACGGCGGCGCGGGCGCAATCGAAATCCGGCGGGTAAGCGAGACACGCCGCGCAAAGAACGTCGCGGCCGTGGTCGACGGCGAACGGCATGCCGCAGCGCTCGCACCACGGCCGGTCGAGCCAATGCGCCCGTCCCCAGGCGCGATAGCTCGTCTGTCCCGATCCCGCGACGATTTCGTCCGTGATCGGACACGTCGGCGGCGCCAGGAGATCGCGCGCGATCGCGGCGATCCCGGTCATGCGCCATGGCATGTCGATTGTGGGCGGCGTCATGGATCGCCTATGGCGTCCGCGACGCATCCTGACAAGACGTCGAAACGTTTAGGCGCCGTAGACGCGCGGGTTTTGGGCGGCTAATTGTTCGAGCTGCACGTCTGCTGGACCTCAGAGATCTCATAGCAGACTTCATTAACGAAGCGCGGGCGGCGCATCGCGACTTCGTCAAGCAGGATCGACGAGGCCATGCCCTTGGCGTTGAACACCGGCGTATAGGTCAGGTCGATCTCCACCATGACCAGGGACTCGCCGTCGGGAATCTCCGGGAACGAATAATTGCCGAGATCGGCGTCATTGCGCGCGGTGCCGGCAATCTTGGCTTCGCTCCACACCACTTCCAACGTGTCGACGCCGTCGCCGAGTTCATTGGCGACGCTGGTGATGATAATGTTGTAGACAGAATTGTCAGCGTAAGAGCCCATCAGCGCTTCGGCTGTGGTGAAGATGCTGTCACGCATGCCGTCGTCCATGGTCTCCAACCGGGTGGCCAGGTCCGACACCGTCGCCGCGGCGGTGGACACTTGGCGTAACGCCCTGGCGCCGTCGAAAATGATCGCGCTGCCCATCATAAAAGCGATGAACACCGGCAAGATAAAGGCGAACTCCACCGAGGACATGCCGCCGACGGCGGTTGGGAAGGCGCGCAGCCGCGCCGACCAGGATTTGATCATTCCACCCATTAGAACGGCTCGTTCATAAAGGCGACGGCCGAGACCACCTGGGCGCGGCCGGTGTCGGTCTTCGCCAGGTTGAGCCCGACGCCAAGGCCGGGGGTGAACACGTCGGTGGTGACGCACACGCGCATATACATGATCGTCGAGCCATTCCCGGTGCCGTAGCTGACCACCGGATCGAGCTCTTCGGAATCGCTGTCGACGCATGGCGCGTCGTCGTTCGGCGGCGCGGAGAAGTCGGAGATCGCGGTCAGCTCGACCGCGATGTTGGATTTGCAACCAGCGAAGACGATGGCTTTGTCGCAGATATAATCGGCGATTTCCGCCTGGGTCGGCGTGCCGTCTTGCACCGCGCCGGTATAGATGAATTTCGACGCGTCTGAGACCGCATAGTCGAGCAGCGCGATCTTCGTCATCATCATGCCCATTTCGAACAGCGACATGATCATAGCGATGAAGGTCGGACCGACGATCGCGAACTCCAAGGCTTCCATCGCGCCGGAACGGTCGGCGGCGAAGTCGCGGAATAATCGTCGTTTCAAACCCATATGCGCCTCTGTCTTCACTCGCCCCACACGGATCAGCCGACGATCCGCAAGGAGTTCACTGACGCGGCGATCGAGTCGAACGCTGACTGAATGTCGAGGGACTCGACGAAATAGTACTTGCTCGGATCTGACGCGCAGTACCCCAATAACTCATGAGAGATGTTGTTTTGCTTAATTTGGAAGCCGATCGTGTACACCACGATATTGTTGCTCTTGGCCTCGTCGCATAACCGCTTGAAGTGGGCCACCGCGTCGTCGTGTTCGGCGAGGGAATTGGAGTTGCCTTTGTCGACGATGGTCTGTTGGTTCTGGCTATTGGCTTTGCCGTACGGTCCCTTCATCGAGCTGTGATTGCTGCTGATGGAGTTGACGTTCGGCTCGCGATTGACCGATTCCGGGCGGTTGCCGTGGACATTGTTGACGCTCACGTCCTCGGGCCGGAATTGAGCGGTGATCTCGCCGTCGGTCATCACCACCAAGACCTTCATGGCGTCGCCATTATAAGGATGCGGACGGTCGCCGAAATCGCCGCCGAGCATGCCGGTCCATTTCGGCGACAGCGCTTTCACGCCCCACATCATGCCGATGTCCATGCCGGTGCCGTCGGATAGGACCATGCCTTCGATCCGGCCCTGCAGATCCTCTTTGTCATTGGTGTTGAACAAGGCCGCGCTGGCCGCGCCCGGGCACCAGGGATGGAAATTGCGCCATTTCCAGAAATGCGGCACGCCAGCGCGCGAATGATCGTCGAGGGCGCCGTCGTTAAAGTCCTCGTCCGGATGCTCCAGGCACTTGTCGCCGTCGTCGAAGCGGAAGCTTGAGGTGAGAATGTCGTCGCCGATCGAATACGTGGCTTCGTCGGGATCGATGGTCGCCGCGGCTTCCTCGACGACGTAGTTCTCCCAAATATCGCCGATGTTCACCGTGCCGCCGAACGGCACCACGCTCATCGACGTGTGCTCGATGTTCGTGTCGTTGAGAATTTGGTCGACGAAGTCCGAAGCGGCGTCCTTCAAGGCGGAAACTTTCGACCCGCTCATCGACGAGGAAATGTCCAGAACCATGGCGAGCTCGACCGTGGTCTTGCTCTGGTTGGCGATCGTCGACGCCATCACCGGAAGGGAATCGATGCCGATTATGCTGAGGAAGAATGTCGAAATCTCCGCATCGGCGGTGATCGTCACGGTCTTCGAGTTCAGGGCTGCGGCGGAGCCGACGGTCACGTCCAAGGAGCTGGACAAGGCTTTGTCCTTGACCAGGTTGGCCTTCATATAGTCTTCGATCACCGTCTCCACGTCGCGGGAGTTGGTCAGCGACGCCGAGGCCAGCGCGGCGCTCTCCAGCACCGAGCGCAATTTAGTCGCGTTGGCGGTCGCCCGCATCAGGTCGTATCCTGCGCCCAACATCATGAACGCCGGGAGCATCACGAATCCGGACAGAATGGCGATATTGCCGCAAGTGGACGATAGGAAAGACTTAATCATAACACACCTCCGCCGCGCGCTCGCTGGTGAACGTGCGGGATGGACTTTTCGTAGTCATGAATTATGAACACCGGCTAAAATTGAATGAGCAAAATTTAATTCGCGGCGCCCTGAGATGGGATAGGCCCTATGTGTGAAGAATACGGAAAAATACGCGAGGAATTTGCGTCAAATCGAAACAATGAAAGCGCCCCACCGTGTCGTCATCGCCGCCAGACATCATTGACCGACAACTTTACGCCCGCCGCCGGGCGCGCGCCGCCGCGCGTTTCTCAGGGCATGACTTTCTGCATCGCCGCGCCCTCGACGACGTATTAGACCGTTTACAGACAATTAACCGTGATTTCGAGCGCGCCGTGTTCGTCGGGTCCGGTCCCGTCGATCGCGCCGCCGCCGACGCCGCCGGGATCGGGACCATCGCGCACATGGACCTCGCCGCCCGACGCCTCCCCGCCGTCGGCCAGCGCTTCGTCGCCGACGAGGAGCGCCTGCCTTTGGCGCCGGCTAGCGTCAATCTGATCGTCAGTATCTTGACCATGCATCAGACCAACGATCTGGTCGGCGCCCTGAGCCAAATGCGCATGGCGCTGAAGCCCGACGGCCTGTTGATCGCGGTGATGTTCGCCGAGGAAACGCTGGGCGGCCTGCGCGCCGCCTTGCATCGCGCCGAAGCCGAGCTCACCGGCGGCGTCTCGCCGCGGATCTTGCCGTTCGCGCAAATCAAGGACCTTGGCGGCGCGTTGCAGCGCGCCGGCTTCGCCCTGCCCGTGGTCGACGTCGATACGGTCACCGTGGCTTATCGCCAGCCGATGCGGCTGCTGTCGGATCTGCGCGGCATGGGCGAGACCAAC
>CAYWWL010000093.1:0-7492 GCA_964461925.1 uncultured Caulobacterales bacterium
TCGACTTGCATGTGTTAAGCCTGCCGCCAGCGTTCGTCCTGAGCCAGGATCAAACTCTCAAGTTGAGTTGAACCATTAAAGCCGAGTGGAATTTCTCGGCAGCTCGTCGCTGACTTTCGTTATGTCCATTGGTCTTTCGACCTGCTGACATTGTTCGGTCATTACTGACTTGGTTAAAGTCAATATGACTTGTCGCAAAACCAAACCCGTTTTCCGCTAATGCGGAAGACGAAGGTTATGGTTTCTTGATAGAAACGTCAGTGACGATAGTTCTGTTGCTCTTTCGAGCCGCCAGGACCAAACGCCGCCCACGTTTCTCTTCCTCAATATTCACTTGTCAAAGAGCCCGCCCGCACAACCTGATGGCTATTTGGGCGTCGACTTAACCCCGCGTTAACGAAGCGCCGCCGACAAAAAACCGACCCATCCGAGACCGCCCGTAAGCTCCGCTTGGAAGCTTCGGCGGCCGCCCCGGCCGCGTCGGTGAGGCGCGGATGTATTCGCCATCCGGCCCCGTGTCAACGCCTTTTTTTACTTTTTTTAAATCCGCTGTTCTTTCGAACAAAATGGACGCCGCGCGCCTGAGCCCACGGCGAAAAAAGTCATCAAAAAGCGATGAGAACCCTTAGCTATAACAATGTTCGCGCAGACACAAGCGGGAATTTTACACAGCCATGTGGAATTTTACCCGCCTGACGCAATCAGCGCCGACGCCGCCCTGGTTAAGCGGATTTTCACCTAAAATCCGCCATTCTGCAGGCCGAAACGCCCGCTTTTTTTGGCCATTTGCGCCATTTATTGCGGCACCTGGGCCAAAACAATGCGAACGACTTTTCAGCACGATCTTTTCGGCGGCGTCGATTATTGGCGCAATGCCCCGGTTCGGACCCAGATTGTCGCCGGTTTTTGCCTCGGCAGCCTGGCTCTGCTTGGCGTTTTAAACCTCCTGCCCCATGTTCTGAGCGGTCACCCGCGCGCCATCGCGGTCGATTTCACGGCTTTTTGGGCTGCTGGACAGGCGTGGGGGCAAGGCTTCTCCCCCTATGGGCCGGAATATGCGGCGATAATCGCCGAATCAGGCGCGCCAGCGCTGCACGCGCCGCCGCCGCCGTATTTTTACCCGCCAAACTCCATTCTGCTCGCACTCCCATTCTCGGCGCTCGGCTATGCTGACGCATCCGCCAGCTTCGCCATCGTCAATGCCGCCGCTTTTATCTGCGCAGCGTGGGGCTTTGCGGCGGTCGTCGCGAAGCCCGCCGACGGCGCGCGGTCGCTCGACGTCAATAGCGTACGTATAAGGATAATCGTCCTGGCGAGCATATTCGTCGGCGTCGCCGGCGCGGTGTGGACCGCGGCCGAGGTCGTGTTTCTGCACAACACGCCTGCCTTCGCGATCTACGCCGCGGGATTTTTCTCATTGGCGGCGATTCGCGATCGAAAAATTGGACTACTGACAGTCTGCCTGACGATCACCTTGATGAAGCCGCAGCTTGGAGCGCCGCTGCTCCTCGTCGCGCTATTGTCGCCGTCGACGCGGCCAGCGGGCCTCTACGCCGTCGCCGTCACCGGGTGCCTCGCCGGCGCCGGCCTCCTCGCAGGCGCGCCGGGCTCGCTCGTGGACTTCCTGGTCAATCTTACCGCCTATGGCGATTATCCTGAAAACGCCGCCCTCAACACCAGCGGCGCAGGCCACCTGATCGCGGTGCTGGTTAATCTCGACATCTCGAGCTTCGCCCTTCTCGTGGCCTTGTTCGCAGCGCAGCTCGTCGCGCACGCCACGGCCGACCGCGATTTGCGGGGTGCTGAAGATTGGCCGCTTCGGTTCGCCGCGTTCTCGTTGATCGCCGCGGCGGCGATCCTGCCGTCGCACAATAACTACCATCTCGCCCTCGCCCCGGCGTTCTTTTTGATCCCGGCAACCGCGCGAGAGAAAGCGTTGCTCGCCGGCGCTGCGATCGCCACCATGTTCGCATGGCAGATTGGCGAGGCGCTCAGCGCCATTGGCGTATTCTATCTGCAACGCAACGCCGCCATGATCGACACCATCAGTATCGCCATTATTTTGTACGCCGCGCGCACCCTCGTGCGCGGCGCCGCCCATTCGCCGAAACCCATTTCGATGCAGGAGAGCGTCGCATGAGCGAGCCAGCAACGACATTGACGGACACCGAAGAACCCGCCGCCCAAGGGCCGTCAATCGGCCTCGCCTTAGGCGGAGGCGTAGCCCGCGGATGGGCCCATATCGGCGTGCTGCGACGGCTTGATGAACTCGGCATCCGACCGAGCGTCGTCGCCGGCACCTCCGTCGGCGCTCTGGTTGGCGGCTATTGGCTGGCCGGCAAGCTAGACGATTTAGAAGAATGGGCGCGCAGCCTGACTAAACGACGGATGCTGAGTCAGTTTGATCTCGTGATAAATGGCGCTGGCCTGATTGGCGGCAAGCGCCTTCGCAAGTCGATGGCGGAAAGCCTCGCGGACATTCGGATCGAAGATCTACCAATCCCTTTCGCCGCCGTCACCGCAGAACTCGATACCGGCCATGAGATTTGGCTGAAATCAGGGTCCTTAATCGACGTCATCGAGGCGGCGTACGCTCTGCCCGGCGTCTTTCCGCCGGCGCACATAAACGGACAATGGCTGGTCGACGGCGCCCTGGTCAATCCTATGCCGGTGTCGGTGTGCCGCGCCTTCGACGCCCATGTGGTGGTCGCCGTCGGCCTGCACGCCGACTCCACGGTGAAAATCAGGGCCGCCTCGGCGGCGCCGGCCCAAGAGCCATTGATCGATCCGCGCGAGCTTGAGGTCGCGTCGAAAGGCAGCATGTTCTCAGAAAAAATCTTGCTACGGAAAATATTCCGCGCAACCGACGAGACGCCAGGTCTCGGCGCGGTAATGATGTCGTCATTGTCGATCGTCCTAGATCGCATCACCCGCGCGCGCCTCGCCGGCGATCCGCCCGATATTCAGATTACCCCTCAGGTAGGCGACATTAGCCTGCTCGATTTCGACCGCGCCGACGAACTGATCGAACTCGGCCGCGAGGCGGTCGACTATTCCTTGCCGCGACTGCAATCCCTGGCCCAGGCGCGTTAGGCTGCGCCACGCGGTCGCAGGGCTGCGCCAGGATCACGACGAACCGACTGGCGCGCGCGACGAACCGACTGATCCAATGTCGATGCTAGCGCATGACCGACAAATCAAACATTCCGTTATGTGACGTTTTCTTTAGGCGACGATCCAGGCGGCGCTGAACCGCGTAGCAAGAGCGGTTTCAGCAATAGGAGTAATCTATGAAACTCACCTCGTTTCTCGCCGCCGGCGCGGCGATCGCGCTCTTCGTCGCCCCAGCCCAAGCAGGGGATCACGGCAAAGCCGAACACAAAACTATGGCGAAAGCCGATATCGTCGACACCGCCGTCGGCGCCGGCTCCTTCAACACCCTCGTCGCAGCCGTACAGGCCGCTGGCCTTGAAGAAACGCTGCGCAGCGACGGTCCTTTCACGGTGTTCGCGCCGACGGACAAAGCATTCGCCGCGCTGCCGGAAGGCACGGTCGAAACCCTTTTGAAGCCTGAAAACAAAGATCAATTGGTCGCGATCCTGACCTATCACGTCGTCGCCGGAAAAACGAAATCCAAAGCGCTGGCGGGAAAAACCCTCGACGTGGCCACGGTCAATGGCGCCACGGTTGCGATTGACGGCACCGACGGCGTGACCGTCGGCGAGGCGACCGTCGTCAAAGCCGACATTTACACATCGAACGGCGTGATCCATGTGATCGACAAAGTTCTACTGCCGCCAAAAGCCGCAAACTAAGGCTTCGATTGCAGCAAAAACTGCGTCGCGCCGGTTCGCCGGCGCGGCGTCGCGCTAATTTGCGCGCTGCCATCAGGCTAACCTGAAATATATTCCTTCAGGTCTTCGGCTTCTTGCTCAGCCTGCTGAATTTTACGTTTGACCACGTCGCCAATCGAGACGACGCCGATTAACGCGCCATTGTCGACCACCGGCATATGACGAATGCGTTTGTCCGTCATCATCTTCATCAGTTCGTCAATTGTCGTCGCTGACGTGCAGGTGAACGGATTAGGGGTCATGCAGGCGGCGATTTTTTCGTTCAAGGCGTCCGCGCCCTTTGAGCCGACATGGCGGACGATATCGCGTTCGGACAGAATACCGACAATCCCGTCGCCGTCGCCTTTGACGATGACCGCGCCAATGTTCCGACTGCCAAGGGTGCTAGCCGCGCTCCGGATCGAATCGCTCTCAATAACGGACACAACTTCATTGCCTTTGACCTGAAGAATGTCTTCAACTTTCATGCGGATCTCCTTCCGACGCGTAGTGTAAGCGTCGCCGCATCACTTGGGCAATTCCAAACAATATTTGCTGCACCGCGGTAAAGCCGCGCTTCTATTGCGTTTTCGCCGGAGGGTGTGGCCCGGCGCGAACTGCGCCGCTGTAGCTCATGACCGACGCGCAAGCCGATCGAACAGCGGAAACGTCACAAGGCCGGTGAAAAACCCGCCAAGGTGCGCTTCCCACGCGATATTGGGGCCGTCCGGACCGACGCCGAGGCCAAACACGCCAACGGCGATGTTCACCGCTGACACAGCGATCGCCCAGACCAGAACCGTGCGCGAAAAGATCGGCGCGAGGGGACGATAGCCTTTGCTGAAAAGCGGGCCGCGCTGGCCCATGAACAAGGCCAAACCACCGAGCAGTCCCGATACGCCGCCGGACGCGCCGACCAAGACGGCGGCGGACGGCGCGGTGACAATAATAAAGGCGAGAGCGCCGCCAATACCGCTGACGAGGAAGAAAAGGACAAATAGAAGCGCTGGCCATGGTCGATGCGGCGTCGTTTCCGCTAAGCCGATTGCGAATCCTGGCGGCGCTTCGCCGCCAGTGGCCAAGCGACGATAAACCGGCGCGCCAAAGGCGAGAAACCACAGCGAATTCATCCCGAGATGAAGCAAATCGGCATGAAGGAACATATGGCCGACCAACGGCGCCAGCATATTGACCACGCCGCCATTCGCCGCTGGTCCCGCTGAGAACTTTAATGACGACAGGATCAAATAGGGTTCAAGCGCAGGAAAGATCAGGCCCGGCAAAAACCAGCTCACCGTGGCGACCACCCAGATCGCGATCAAGGTCCAAGCCAAGATCGGTGCGATGTTAAGAATAGGACCGCCGCGCGGATCGTGCGCCGCCTCGCCGTCCGGCCCTGGCGCGTCACTATTGCTCGCTTGGGTCCGATCGGCCGACGACGCCCAAGGATTGCGATCGCCAGGAGCGTTGGCGTCGCCGCCGTCCCAATTCGGTCTGTCCATTACATACCCATTATACTTGCCAGCCCGTCGCCGCGCCGATCGCTAATCGCTGTCTTTCAACAGCGCTTCAAAGCTTTGTTCACCTTAACTTCTTACCTTGGAGCATCGCAGAACTTTATCAATAGTGACTTATGGCCGCCGCGAAAAACGACAAAAATGCGCGCTCCTCCTCGGCGCAGGCAGCCGTTGGCGAAGATCGCCGACGCCACGCGCGGGTGGAAATTACGCTCGATGGCCATTTTATTCACGAAAATGGCGCGGAAGAGCCTTGCACCGTGAGCAATATTTCCGCTGGCGGCGCGCTTCTTAGGACGAACAATCCGCCGACCGTCGGCGACGCCGTCGTCGTGCACATCGACACAATCGGTCGCTTTGAAGGCAAAGTGGTGCGCGCATCGCGCAATACGTTCGCCGTCGACTATCGCGGTCGCCGCGCGAAATCGAAGGCCACCGCCGAAGCGTTGATGCACGCGTTGCACCATGGCCCAAAGATCGCCGATCAACGACAAGCGCCAAAAATCAGAACCACATCGACCGCGATCGTCGAAATTGACGGCGAGCCAGCGGCGACGCGGCGGATCCTTGATATTTCCTTAACCGGGGCAACCGTCGAGGTGAGCCCGCCGCCGGAGCTAGGGGCTCTTTTGACAGTGGGCAAAATGCGCGCCCGAGTCGTGCGGCGGTTTCCCAATGGCGTCGGCGTCATCTTCACCGGCGCCGTGGCGAAGCGCAAAGGCAGCATGCAAGAGTCTGAAAATGAGAAGCAGACGAATGGCTCAAAAATTGCTGAACCATTCGGCAAGCGAGGCGTCCCGGACGCCGACCAGAATTAGGAATGACCATGCTAGCGGCCGACAATTGGTGCGTCAGAGTCGACGACAAGGTTTACGGACCTTATTCATTTCACGAATTGCGCAAGTTCGCGACCCAGGGGCGCTTAGCGCGGTCATCCATGATCGCCCCTGCTGGCGGTCGCGAATGGCGTCGCGCCGACCAAGAACAACGCTTCGCTGAATTCTTCGGCCTCGGCCGCAATCGCGCTGAACCGCAAGAGACGACGTTTGGGCGCCGCTTTGGCGGTCATGGCGCGCCCGCCGCCCGAGCCCAGGAGGCTCGCGAAGCGCCGATTCGCTTGTCGCGCCACGCTGGCCCACAGCCAATTTCCAGGCGAAATCGCGCGGTCGCCGCGGAACTCGCCAATTTCGTCGTCGTTTTTGACGTCGTCAGCGGCGCGGCCAGCCGCGTCGAAACCACCATCCTAAGCATTGGCCAGGCGTTTCAAATTTCCGAGAACGTTTGGAATGTGAGCTGTCGCATGACGGCCAATGGCGTGCGCAACGCAATCGCGCCGTTTTTGCGGCCGAATGAGTCCATCTTCGTCGTCGACACGACGAATGGCGGCGCGACTTGGCAGAACTATGCGCCGGAGGCCCACGCCAAGCTGACGGAATCGTATATTAAGTTCGATTTGAAACAAGCCGACAAATCTAAGCCTGTCGCATAAAATTCTTCAATTCGCTCTCCACATCGACGCCGAACACCCTTACCCAGGAAGAGATGGTGGTGACGCGTTCATATCTTGAAACCATCCGGCGCTCAGCGAGGCGAAGCGCAGGATGAAGCACCTCTCGCTCCAAACCCACGAGACCCGGAGCGCGATTGCCGCAGTTGTTCTGCATTCAAACTACTTCGCAATACTTCGAAAGTTTTCAATCGGTCAACGCGCCGATCGACTTTCGTCGACGCGCCACGCCACGCCCTTCAACCATTTGACATGCAAGGAGACGCCACATGGCGAAACGTTCTGCTAAACGCGCACAAAAGCACTCACATGCCGCGTACGGTCATTCAGAACGAGAAGCTAACAATGTCAGGAGGCTGTTCGACGAACCGAGCTGGTCGCCGGTGCCGCAGCACGCGGCCCCCGACACGGATGGAACCGGACAAAAATACCGCAAAAATATTCGCCCACAGAATAAAAATCAGCAAGCGATGCTTGACGCAATCGACGCCGCGCCGCTCGTCTTCGCCACCGGCGCCGCCGGCACGGGCAAGACCTATCTTGCGATCGCCAAAGCGGTCGAAGCGCTGGAGGCCAATAAGGTGAACCGCATTGTCTTGTCCCGCCCAGCGGTCGAGGCGGGGGAGAGCCTCGGC
>CAYWWL010000094.1:0-4040 GCA_964461925.1 uncultured Caulobacterales bacterium
CAGCGCCGGTCTCGACGTCAAATGCGCGCAGATAGTCATCCATCGCCGCGCCGATGAAGACGACGCCGCCAGCGGTGACGATGGGCCCACCCACATTCGGCGTGCCAAATTTTAAAGCGAGCCCATTGGCGAGATCTTCCGTCGTACCTAGGGTCTTCCGCCAAACAATAGCGCCGCTCGCGAGATCGACCGCCGCTAGAACGCCCCAAGGCGGCGGGGTGCATGGCAGGCCGAGAGGGGACAATACCGTTTCGCGGGTCATGGCGTACGGAGCGCCCTCCATCGGCGCGTATTCTTCGTCATGGGCGAGACTGGACACGGGCCGTTCGTCGCCGGTTTGTCGGTACAGCCGGATCGCATGTCCAAGGCTGCTCATATTGACAATCAGCAGGTTTCTGCTCGGCTCAAAGGCCGCGCTCCCCCAATTCGCCCCGCCGCCGGTGAAAGGATAGAGCAATGTTCCTTGCTCTGACGGCGGCGTAAAAAGACCATCTCGCCGCAGACCCTTCAACAATTTCGCACAGGCGTTCTTATCCCAGAAGGTCACGCCGAACGCGTCCTCGGGATCGACTTGATCCGGCACAATCATCGGCGTCGCCGACGGAACCGGCTGGGTCGGCGACAATGTTTCGCCTGCGACCGCGCCGTCTTGAGGCGCCGGCGTTTCCACAATCGGCAAGAACGGCGCGCCGGTATCCCGATCAAGAACAAAAACATGCCCGGTCTTCGTGACCTGCGCGACGACGTCATGCGTGCGCCCATCGCGCCAAACTTGATAAAGGCCCGGCTGCGCCGGCAAATCATAGTCCCACACGTCGTGGTGCACGATTTGATATGACCATGCGACCTCGCCCGTTTCGCCCCTTAGCGCGACGACGGAATTAGCGTACCGATTGTCGCCAACGCGGTCGCCACCATAAAAATCAGGACTGGCGCTCGATGTCGGCAGAAAAATCAGTCCACGTTCATGGTCAACCGACATCGTCGACCACACATTGGCGTGACCGACGCGATCGGCGCTGTCGCCGGACCAGCTCTCTCGCGCGGGATCGACCGGATCCCGCGGCACGGGATTGAACGACCATGCAAGCGCACCCGTCACCGCGTCGAATGCGTGCACCGTTCCGGATGGCGACTCCGTACGCAGATTATCACCAATCGATGAACCAACGACGACCTTTCCTGCGACGATCGACGGCGCCGAGGTGATTTGAAATTCCCCTGGCCATCGTAAAGAAAGGCTGGGCTCCACGCGGACCCGGCCATTTTCGCCAAAGTCAGCGCACGGCGCGCCGGTCGCGGCGTCAAGCGCGATCACCTCCGCCTCGACGGTGCCGGTGAAAATTCGCAGGCCGCAAAATTCGCCGGCGCGCGCGTCAGGATTGCGCCACTGCGACACCCCGCGGCAGGTGAATTGATTGGCCGGGCGGCCATCCAATGGCGCCTCCGGATCAAAGCGCCATATTTCCTCGCCTGATCCCGGATCAATCGCGATGACATCGTTGAATTGCGTACAGAAAACGAGCCTGTCTTCAACCAATATCGGAGTTGTCTGAAAGGCGCTGCGATGGCGCGCCGCTTCGCGCCCTTCGAAGGCGCCGGTCGACATTGTCCATGCGATCTTCAGCCTATCGACATTGGTTGGCGTAATCTGCCCCAGGGCCGAATAGCGAGAACCGCCAGCGTCGCCCCCATAATGGCTCCATCCTGCGCCCAGGTGATCGGGCGCATCACGCACTGGCGTCGCCGCGCCTTGGATTTCGCCGGCGTCGCCCATGCCCAGCGCCCACCAAAGGGCGGATCCGCCCAAAAAACTCAGCGCCACGAACGCGCCAATGGCGCCGACGACGGCGATAGCGATTTTCTGCATGGGATTTTGATCCTACACTGCGTATAGGACCATTAAAGCCTAATCCTTGGCTTCTGTCTCCAGGGCCAAGGCGTGAAGTTCGCCGCCCATTTTTCCCTTCAGCGCCTTATAGACGAGCTGATGCTGTTGCACCCGGTTTTTGCCAATAAACGCGGACGACACAACCCGTGCGCGATAATGGTCTCCATCGCCGGCTAGATCCTCAATCTCGACTTCTGCGTCCGGAAGAGCTTCGAGGATCATGTCCTTGATCGTATCGGCGGCCATGGGCATCGCGGCGGTCTCCTTCATCGTTTCCGACGGCACCGCGTCTGACGCGTCGCCAATCTCTGCCATATATCTTTCGAGCGGCTGCGACCAGAGCTCATGCAGGTCTAACACGCCGATGCAATCGTCTTTGTCGAGACGGACAAAGTTGCCGCCAAACCGCCCAAGACGGGTCGCCTGAACGCCCGCCATGGCGGCCTTCAATAAGAGCGTGTCGGCGGCGCCAGGCGCGCAAGCGATCAAATACCGCCCCTGGTCTTCGCCGAACCAGAACGCCGCTTGGCGCGCTTTCACGGGGGTGTTGATCTCAAGCCCCTCGCCGCTCGCCAGAGCCATTTCGGCCGCAGCGACAATCAAGCCGCCGTCTGACACGTCATGACACGCCGTCAATAGGCCTTCAGAAATCAGCTTACGGATGAGTTCGCCATTGCGGCGCTCGGCTTCAAGGTCCACCGCTGGCGGCGCCCCGTCGACGATGCCGAAAAGATCGCGCAAATAGAGCGATTGGCCAAGCTTGCCGCGGGTGACGCCTACGGCGATCAGCTCATCGCCGGCGACTGCGCCGCCGACGCCGATGGTCTTTGACGAGTCAGCAAGAACGCCGACGCCGCCGATCGCGGGGGTCGGCGGAATCGCGACGCCATTGGTCTCGTTGTAGAGCGACACATTGCCCGACACGACAGGATACTGAAGCGCTTCGCAGGCGACTTTCATGCCTTCGATCGCGCCGACGAATTGGGCCATGATTTCCGGGCGTTCAGGATTGCCGAAGTTCAAGCAATTGGTGATCGCCAAAGGCGCTGCGCCGACCGCGCAGATATTGCGATAGGTCTCCGCCACAGCTTGCTTGCCGCCCTCGACCGGATCGGCGGCGACGTAGCGTGGCGTGACGTCAGTCGAAATCGCAAGCGCTTGATTGGTGCCGTGGATGCGGACCAGCGCGGCGTCGCCGCCCGGGCCGATCACTGTATCGCCCATGACCGTATGATCGTATTGCTCCCAGATCCAACGGCGAGAACAAAGGTCCGGTCGCTCCATCAGAGCCGCAAGCGCCGTGGTCACCGACATGGCGCCGGGCTGTTCGGCGAGATTGACCGTCTCCTCGGCGTGTTCCACGCGCCATTCGGAGACGATGCCGGTTTCCTGCAGGTTCGCGGCGGCTTGTTCGATCGGCGCGGGATCGAAGGTCGCGTCACCTTTCGAGCGCAGATAAATCGACGCGTCGCCTTTGCCAGCGGAATAGGCGGCGGCGTCGACGCCTGAAATCGCGCCGAGGCGATCTTCCAATAGCGCAGCCGCCAAATCGCCCATTTCATCATCCGACTTATCCGGCGCGGCGAGGGTAATCATCGCTTCTTTAATCACCAGACTTGGGTCATCGAGCTCAGCCGGCGGGGTCAGCGGCGTATGCGGGCGATCATATTCCGGCGCTTCGTCGGCCAAAGGTCCGAGCGGCGCGTCTGCGACAACCTCGCCTTTGTGCCGCACGACGATACGGCCTGTCGCCGTGGTCTCGCCGATCACGGCGAAATCGACGCCCCACTTATCAAAGATCGCCCGAGCCCCATCTTCATGGCCGGGGCGCAACACCATCAGCATGCGCTCCTGGGACTCCGACAACATCATCTCATAGGCCGTCATGTTATCTTCGCGCTGCGGCACAGCGTCGAGATTGAGGTCGATGCCGCCCTCGCCCATGGCCGCGCCTTTCGACGCCATTTCCACGGAAGACGAGGTAAGTCCCGCGGCGCCCATGTCCTGGATGGCGACAATCGCGTCGGACGCCATCAGCTCAAGACATGCTTCAAGCAAGAGTTTCTCGGTAAACGGATCGCCGACTTGGACCGTTGGACGCTTTTCGGCGGAAGCGTCATCAAACTCCGCCGACGCCATGGTCGCGCCA
>CAYWWL010000094.1:4050-7485 GCA_964461925.1 uncultured Caulobacterales bacterium
CTTCGCGCCGACATAAACCACCGGATTGCCCGCGCCGCGAGCCGCGGAATAAAACACTTTCGCCTTTTCGGCGACGCCCACGCACATGGCGTTGACGAGGATATTGCCATTGTAGCCGGCGTCGAAATTCGTTTCCCCGCCGACGGTTGGCACGCCCATGCAATTGCCATAGCCGCCAATCCCCGCAACGACGCCGCTCACCAGGTGCTGGGTCTTTTCATTCTCGAACGCCCCGAACCGAAGCGCGTTCATATTCGCCACCGGGCGGGCGCCCATGGTGAAGACGTCCCGCATGATGCCGCCGACGCCGGTCGCAGCGCCCTGATACGGTTCGATAAAGGATGGGTGGTTGTGGCTTTCCATCTTAAAGATCGCCACTAAGGGCGCGCCATCGGCGTCCTTGCCGATATCAATGACGCCAGCGTTCTCGCCAGGCCCTTGGACCACCCAGGGCGCTGAGGTCGGCAGCGTCTTTAAGTGCTTGCGAGACGATTTGTAGGAACAGTGCTCGGACCACATCACCGAGAACAGGCCCAATTCGACGAGGCTCGGCTCCCGGCCTAGCCCGGCCTTTACGCGCTCATATTCTTCTTCGGAAAGACCATGGTCGGCGACCATTTCTGCGGTGATGGCGGTCATGCTTGCGTCCTGTTGGCGCCGCGGGAATCGGCGTTTTGCGACGTCTATTAGGGGATATCGCGCCCCAGTGGAAGCCGCTTCGTCCCGCCGCGGGGCCAATCGCCCATCAAGCAATGGCGGCCGCTCAAAAACTGGTCCGCAGTTTCATATAATAATACCCCCCTTCCGCGCCCGCCGGCGCGGTCAGTGGATAGGGCGAGCCCGTCATGCCGCGATAGGGATTGGGCTCCGGATAGCCGCTGAGCGCATTCTCAACGCCCATCACGACTTCGATGGCGTCGCGCACCACCGCAGAGACTTCGAGATCGAACGTCACCTGGCGCGGGATCGTCATCGGCATGGCGCAACCGTCCTCTGCATCGTCATCATAGGCGTGGAAATGGCATTCATAGGAACGACCATAGTAATTGAGCCGCACCAGGCCGCGAAACGGGCCGTCTTGATGGCTTAAGGTCATTGTCCCTTGGGATCGCGGCGTCGACTCGCCGATTTGCTTGGCCCGGCCCCTTGACACCGGCGCCGGTCCGTCGAGGCCGCGGTCGCTGACCTTCACGTCGGTCCAATTCAGCGCGACTGACAACGCCGTCACCGAGTTTGGCCCAAGACTGAACTCGGTACCAAGATCAATGTCGACGCCGGTCGCCCGGCTGTCATAAGCGTTCGTGAAGAATCCAAACCGCGCCATATCTTCCGCGCCGGCGAAATCCGACGCGTCCAACGCGCCTGCCTGATCAAGAAGATTGAGCAACTGGCTCGTGGTCGCATTCTCCGGAACCGCGACGTCGCTCTCTTCTGCGAACCCGACCAGCTCTTCGCGGAAATCCACCTGATCGGAAACCGCAATGCGTCCGTCGATATCGATCCAGAAAAAGTCTGCCGAAAGTCGAAACCCGCCAAGCTTCATCGCGGCGCCAATTGTGAAATTGCGCGACTCGCTAGCGTCCAAACTCGGCCGATGTCCGGTTCGCGCTTCCAGCCGGTCCGCTACGAATTGCCCCGCCGCGCTGGACAAAGGTAAAACCCCTTGATCTGACAGCTCGCCGTTTTCAACAGTGGTCGAGACCGTCGTAACGTTCGCTTGTCCTGCGGTGGGCGCATGGAAGCCAGTGCCGTATCCTCCGCGCAGCCGCGCCCATTCCGTAATCGCGTAACGCGCACCGACGCGATAGGTCAACGCATCGCCAAAGGTCTCATAGTAATCCTCATACCGAACCGCTCCTTGCACCAACAGCGCATCCGTGACGTCGGTTTCCATAGTCAAAAACCCAGCATAGTTCTTTTGGCTCGAGGATCCGGCGATTTCCGGGGTGAAACCGCCAAATCCGTTCGAACTCGACGAGAACCCTTGCCCCGCAGGGTAAGCCTCGGACGGACGCGCCAGGGGGCCAATTTCATAAGATGCCGGATTCCCGGCGCGAACTTGAAACGTCTCCCCGCGGTGTTCCGCGCCAAGCCCGATGACCACGTCCGAGGCGAACAACGGCGTCGCCAAATCGTATGTCAGGTCAAGATTGAACGCCTTGTCGATCTCGCCGTACCCACCTGGATTGAATTCGCTCGGGGAGTCAGGCCCAAGACTCGCGTTGATCGTATGAGTAATGAAGAAATCGACGTCATTGCGGCCATAGGAATAGCTAAAATCGTAATCTACCCCAGCACCAATTGGGATGACGCCGCGCAGACCAAACAAAGCTGACCGGTCCTCCACGTCCGCTCCAAACCGCGGCGTGAATCCGCCGGGATAGACTTCGACCCATGAAAAACAATTGTCATCCTCCGTCACATCACGAAGAATGTCGGCCTTCGGGATGAGGCCATTGTTGACGAGGGGGATCCCAGCAGGACAGTCGCCGGAATCAACGCCGCTCAAATCGCCGACGAGGACTGAGGGAACGCCGGCGGGATCCAACATGCCGGTTCGTCGATCGACCAGCGGACCGCCATAAACCCCCTCGCGGCTCGTCGGATTGCGGAAATAAAACCCATTCTCCGCCTCTCGCATGGCGTAGTTGCCGAAAGCGTAAAGCTCGAGCCAACTCAGAATTGGCGCGGCTGCAGCGCCGAAGAACTTAAGATCATCGTCGATATTTGGTTGACCGAACCGCACCGCAGGGTCGCGTACATGCAAATTGCCCGCCTCTCGCAACTCCCTCGCCTCGTCTAGTTGCCAGGTACGCTCAGTAGCGTCGACTTCGCCAAACTCCATGCTCAGATTGATGAAACCGCCTTCGACGAAGGGCGCGTCAAGGCCAACATTGCCTGCAAACACGTATCGATCGCCATCGCCGGCATAGCGTTGGCCAAACTCCACCTCAAAGAGATTGCCCGACGAGGACGTTTTCGTGACCAAGTTAATGACCCCGGCGACCGCGTCGGATCCATAAATCGGCGCGGCGCCATCACGGAGAATTTCAATCTGCTTTAGCGCAATGCCAGGGATTGCGGAGATATCTGGTCCATGGGCTCCATCGGCGACGCCGACGCCAAGAAAGGTGATGACCGAGCCGCGATGCCAACGCTTATTGTTCACAAGCAGCAGCGAATAGTCCGGCGGCAGCCCTCGCAGAGAGGCAGGCCGCGAGATCATCGCCGCATCCGCCATCGCAAATCGCGTGAGATTGTAAGAAGGCGACGCTGTGCGAAGAATATCCTGCATGTCTCTGTATGGCAGCGCGGCGATATCTTGGGCGTCGACCACTGACACCGGCGACGGCGCATCGAACGTTGTCCGCTCAGCCCGCCGATGACCGACAGTGAACACTGTGTCAGCCTCACTCTGAGCCGCCGCTTCTTGAC
>CAYWWL010000095.1:0-7478 GCA_964461925.1 uncultured Caulobacterales bacterium
CTCTCCTTCAAACGACCACTCGCGGGGTCGATCTTCGCATTGACGATACGCTACAAAAACCCCCGCGGCGACTGAATTCGCGCGTCGCCTAACCGGCGCGATCCGGCAATATCCGCTCCAGGTGCGCAAGCGCGATCTCTTGCGCGCCTGGGCGGGTCAGCTTTTTCCAATTGATGTGCAACTGCAACCAGAGCCCGTCGATTTGGGCGTCGATATAGTCGGCGAGCGACGCCGGATCGCCGTCGCCGGCGCGTTCGCAATAATCCCGGCAGGCTTCCGCCATGACTTCGCCGCGCGCCATTTCCGCCGCCGCGCAAATCTTGTTGAAGATCGGCTTAGCCGTCGCCTCGCCCCAGAACGCGAACCAGAAAGCGAGTTTTTTGCGTGAACAAATCGCTTGGCTAAAGTCGACGCGAATCAGCGCTCGAATCCGCTCAAGCGGATCCTCGGTCGCCGCCGCACGGCGCCATGACCGCTCATATTCGAGGATAAACCGGCGCAACGTCTCGGCTAGCAACTCCTCCTTGGTTTTGAAATGGAAGACCAAAACACCTTGGCTAACGCCGGCTTCGCTGGCGACCGTAGCGAACGTCGCGCCGGTCAATCCGCGCTCGGCGATCACGTCGAAGGCCGCGTCGATAATCCGGCGTTGCATGCGCTGGCTGGTGGGCGATCCCGCCGGCGACGCCGATCGCGCCGGCGTCGCTCCCGCCTTCGCCGGCTTGGCGCTGGTCGCCATTGATGCATCTGTTCGCCGTCGCTTCGTCTGGGCCATGGGACTCGCATTATTTTGAGCGTTCACTCAAATATTTTTGACTTTCCGCTCAAGTTTTGTACCATCGACGGACCAATCAAGCAAAGGCGGGTGTGATGGCGTACGATGCAATAATAGTCGGCGCGGGCCATAATGGCCTCACCACGGCGTGCTTTCTGGCAAGGGCCGGATTGAAAACCCTCGTCATTGAGAAGAACGATTATGTCGGCGGCGCGGCGGTGAGCTTGTCGTTGACGCCGGGTTGGACATATTCGAATTGTTCATATGTCTGCTCGCTGCTCCGTCCGGAGATTATCCGCGCGCTGGAATTGCCGAAATACGGCTTGCAAGTGATCCCCTATGAAGGCGGCGCGACGCTCAACGGCAAAGGCGCGTATTTCAATTACTCCTCCGACTGGGAACAGTTACGCCGCGAATTCGATCGCCATAGTCCGACCGACGCGGAGGGCTACCAGCAATTCTCGCTGGCGGTGTCGCGGCAATGTAAGTTCATCAAGCCGCTCTTGATGCGCATGGCGCCGGACCCAACCTCCTTCGCGCCGCGCGACATTGGCGAGCTGTTGTATCTCGGCAAGCGTTATTACGACCTTGGCGAGCGCGAAATGGCCGAGACCGTGCGCTTCTGGACCATGTCCGTCGCCGAATATCTCGACCAATATATCAGCAACGACCTGGCCAAGGCCCACATCGCCGGCTCGGGCATCATCGGCACGGGGCTGGGGCCATATTCTCCGGGAACGGCTTATGTCCTCTTGCACCATTATATGGGCGAAGTAGACGGCGAAATCGGCGCATGGGGATTCGCCCGGGGCGGCATGGGTTCGATCACAAAAGCCATGGCGGCGAGCTTCGAAGCGTCCGGCGGCGAGATCAAGGCCGGATCAGGACTGGAGACCTTCATCGTCAAGAATGGTCGCGTCGTCGGCGTCGCGCTGGAGAATGGCGACGAGCATTATGCCGACACCGTCGTCTCGGGCATGGACGTTCGTCGCACCTTCCTCAACCATGTTGAGGAGAAGCAATTGCCGGACGACTTCGTCAAAGGCGTCAAACGCTATCGGTTCCGCGGTTCGTCGGGTAAGCTGAACGTCGCATTGGACGGCATGCCGACGTTCAATGGCGTACCGAAAGGCGCCAAATGCCTGCAAGGCGATCTTCATTTTATGGACGATATGGCGTTCATCGAACGCGCCTATGACGATTGGAAGGAAGGCCGCTGGTCCGCCGAGCCCTATGTCGACTTCTTAATTCCGACTCAAATCGACCCGACCATGGCGCCGCCGGGCAAGCACTACGCGACGATTTTCGTGCAGTATGTGCCGTATGAGCTCGCCGACGGCCCATGGGACGACCAGAAACGCGAAGCGTTCGCGGACAGCGTGATATCGAAGATCTCCGAATCCAGCCCGGATTTTCGCGACCTCATCGTCCACAAAGAGGTCCGTACACCGCTTGATATCGAGAATGAAGTCGGCCTGTCCGAGGGCAATATTTTTATGGGCGAACTGACCTTCGACCAACTCTTGTTCAATCGACCTGTGCCTGGCTATGCGCAATATCGCACGCCGATAAAAGGCCTCTATATGTGCGGCTCCTCGACCCACCCGGGCGGCGGCGTTATGGGGGCGCCCGGCGCTAACGCCGCGCGGGAGGTGCTGCGCGACAAGGGCCGTAAGCTAGATCTAGGCGCCGCCGCATGACCAATTTTAATGACGCGATCATCATTGGAGCCGGCCATAATGGCCTCGTCGCCGCCACGCGCCTCGGCATGGCCGGCAAGCGGGTCCTGGTGCTTGAAGCGCGGGACAGCGCCGGCGGCTTATTAGGCGGCGATCAGCCGGTCGCCACCATGCCGTTCAGCCTACGGCCGGAAATCGAAAAAGCGCTTAGCTTGTCGGAGCACGGCCTGCGCTATGGCGCGCCGATGACGACGCGAGTCCTTGGCGGCGATGCGCCATTGACCATTGACGGGCCGATTGTCAAAGGCGTCGCAGAGGCCCAGAGCGCGGCCTATGCCGATATGCATGCGCGGTTGGCGCGATACGCATCGGCCCTCGGCGCGATGTTGCTGCGCACGCCGCCGCGGCTGCGGGACGGCGACGCAAGCGACGCCATGAGCCTGTCGATGCTCGGCCTTGGCATTCGCCGCCTCGGCAAGACCGATATGCGCGAATTGCTGCGCATCATTCTTTCGAACGTATGGGATCTCGCCCACGACGAAATTGGCGACGGCCCCCTCGCTGGCGCTCTCGCCCTTGACGCCACTCTTGGTTCGGCCATGGCGCCGCGATAGCCGGGTACCGTTCTGCCTTTGCTGTATCGCATGGCCGCCACGGGCGCTGGACAAGCCGGCAGCCGCGCCATGCCGGAAGGCGGCGTCGGCGCAATCGTCGACGCGCTGACCCGCGCCGCCGCGAAGGCCGGCGTCGAGGTCCGTCTCAACGCGCCAGTGGCGAAGATTCTCGTCAACGACAAGGACAGCGTCGACGGCGTCGAACTCGCCGACGGCGAAAAGATCGTCGCGCCCCTCGTTTTCTCCAACGCCGCTGTCCGACGCACCATGATCGATCTGCTGGGCGTCGAACATCTTGACGCGGAAATGGTGGGCCGTATTCGGAACATGGCGACCCGGGGCATGGCCGCGCGGATAGACTTCGATCTCTCCGATGCGCCTCAATACGACAGCCAGCGCGCCATGCAAATCGGCGAACGCGTCGTCTTCGCGCCGGACATGGTCTATATCGAGCGGGCGTTCAACGCCGCGAAATATGGCGACCCGGCGCCGCGCCCGGCGATTGAAGGCGTCCTTTCCAAGACGGCGACCGGTTACCGTTTCGCCGCGACGGCGCAATACGCTCCGCACGATCCAAACGGCGGCTGGACCGGCGACGCGAAGCAGAGTTTCGCGGCCGCGGTTCGCACGGCGCTGGACGACGCGGCCCCTGGCTTCAGCGGCCTCGTCACCGGCGCGACCGTCACGACGCCAAACGACATCGAAACCGATTACGGGATCGCTGGCGGCCACTGGCACCATGGCGAACTGCGCATCGATCAATTGCTAATGGTGCGACCGTTCCACGGCGCCTCGCAATATCGCCTGCCGGTGTCGGGGCTGTACCTATGCGGCGCCAGCGCTCATCCTGGCGGCGACGTGTCCGGCGCGCCCGGATGGAACGCCGCCGCTCAAGCGCTGAAGGACGGGAGATAAGAAATGGCCGCCACACAGAACGCCGCCGCCCGCCCCGAAACCGCCCAAGGCCTGTCGCGGTCCCCTTTCCACGAGCGTCTCGCCGCGCTCAACCATTACCAGCGATGGGAAAATTGGAACGGCTACGCGTCCCCGGCGTCGCTTGAAACGGTGGAGTCGGAGTATTTCGCCACGCGGAATCAGGCGACCCTGTTCGACTTAACCCCCATGTGCAAATTCCGGATCGCCGGCCCCGACGCCGAGGCGGTGATGAACCGTCTGGTGACCCGGGACGTGAGAAAAGTGAAGCCAGGCCGCGTCGCGTACGCCATATGGTGCGACGACGAAGGCGGCGTCATCGACGACGGCACGATTTTCCGGTTCGGCCCGGACGAATTCATGCTGTGCAGCCAAGATCCGCAATTGCGCTGGTTGCATGAAATCGCATGGGGCTATGACGTGACGCTGAGCGAAATCACCCATGACGTCGCGGCATTGTCTTTACAGGGACCGACCGCCTGCGCGACGCTAAAACGCGCAGGTCTCGACGGGATCGAAATCCTGCGGCCATTCGCGGTGAAGGAGTTCGCCGTCAACGGCATGTCGTTTCGGGTGTCGCGCACCGGCTTCACTGGCGACCTCGGCTATGAGTTATGGATCGACAATCGATCAGCGCTCGCCCTATGGGACTTGATAATGACGGTCGGCGGCGTGCGCGCCATGGGCTCCGAGGCCTTGGAGATGGTGCGCATTGAAGCCGGCTTTTTGTTGCCCCATGCGGATTTTCTGCCGGCCAATCTGCTGATGCGAGCGAACCGCGCGGTGACGCCCTATGAGCTCGATCTCGATTGGCTGGTGACGTTCGAAAAGCCGCACTTCAATGGTCGCCGGGCGCTGTTGGCCTTGTCGCAGGAAAGGCCCAAAAAGAAGCTGGTGATGATTGAGATCGACGGCGACAAGCCGGCCCATGGCGCGTTGATCTATCATCATAAGAAAAAAGAAGTCGGCATGGTCACGTCCGCGCTTTGGTCGCCGACGACAAAACGCAATATCGCCTTGGCGTGGCTCGATGCGCCGCACTTCGACGCGACGGCGCGCGATCTGTGGATTGAAATCTATATCCAGCGGGAGCTTCGGTGGCGGCGCTTGATGAAACCAATTCGCGTCGTCGACCGCCAAGTGTTCTCGCATCCGCGTCGATCGGCGACGCCGCCGGCGGACTACTAAAAGCCGGCGACGCCGGTGGGCCAAGCGGGGCTGTCGCCGACGCGCTGACCGTCCCGCGCCACCGTCGCGATCGCCTCCTCCATGATCGTCAGCCCTTTGCGCAAAACCTCTTCGTCCATGGTGAGCGCAGGATAAAGCCGGATCGTGTCCTCGCGATCGCTGATCGCCCATACGCCATTGGCCAACATATGGCTGCGGACGGCGCGGGCCACCCACCAGCCTTCTTCGTCGTCTTTTCCGGCGGGGCTTTGAAAGCTGACGCCCAGCAGAAGCCCATTGCCGCGGACTTGGCGAACGATGTCGTAGGACGCCTCCCACGATCCCATCATCTCCGCAGCGATCGCCGAGAGCTTTGCGGCGTGATCGATGACGTTGTCGCGCTCGAAGATTTCAAGGGTTTTCAAGCCCGCCGCGCACCCCGCCGGCGTGCCGGCGAAGGTGGAGCCGGCGTTGTATTCTGGATTGTCGCCTAAAATGTCGTCGCGCGCAGCGACGCCGGCGCACGGTTCCACGCCGCCGGACAGATTCTTGCCGACCACGAGAATGTCCGGCACGACGTCATAATGCTCCACCGCCCACATCTTTCCGGTGCGGCCAAGGCCCGTCAGCACTTCATCGGCGATCAATAGCCAATCGTTCCGATCACAGATCGCCCGCACGCCTTGCAGGAAGGTCTTATTCGGAATCCAATTGCCGCCCTCGGCGAGGCCCGGTTCGACGATGACCGCCGCGATATTGTCCGCCGCAGCTTCGACCGAAGGAATGTGACGCTCAAGGTACCAAAGGCAATATTCCGTATAGCTCGCCTCGTCGAGATGCGGCGGCAGACCGTCGCTATGGGGAAATGGCGCGCAGATGATCCCGCCCTTCCATCCCTCAAGATACGGCTTCGCGGACGGATCGCCGCCGCTCGCCACTTTCATCGCGATGCTGTTGCCGTGATAGGATGAACTCACCGTCACCACGTAGCGCCGGCGCGTGTAGCACATGGCCATATAGATCGCGGCTTCCGCCGCTTCGGTGCCGGAGACTTCATAGCTGAAGCGCGGCAACGCCCCGCCCGGCATGATTGTCGCGAGCTTCTCCGCCAAGTCATAGCGAAGCGGATGATCATAGTGGAAGCCATACCGGCGATGGGCGGCGTGCACCGCTTCGATAATCTCCGGGTGCGCATTGCCGAGCGGGTTGGTCGCCCACCCATTCTGGAAATCGATCAAGCGATTGCCGTCCATGTCCCACACGAAGTCGCCTTCGGCCCGGTCGACCACCAATTGGCTGGCGGCGCGAAAACCGCGACGCGCGGCGCGCTTTTTCTCTTCTTCGTAGCGCAACCCATTGAGGAAAAGCGGCGCGCCCCGCTCAAGCACCGCGCGGGTTTTCGGCCCTGGATAATCTTGTGACATCGTCTTGATTCCGCTTTCTAAGCCCACTCGAGCGCCGGCGCCCTCGCCGATCGACCGAATGCGCAACGCCCGGCATTGGGTCGAATATCTCGAAAATTGACTGAGCGCTCAAATAATATTAGGCTCGGTTCGACGCTGAGACAAGCCCGCCATCGGCGACAACCCTGGGCGCGTCGCAGTCGTCCGCCGCGCAGGATCAGTGCGCCAAAACAGCGTTTTGATCGCTGAGGGAGCGTTAAATGAGCGAACGATCGCCGGGTGTCGGGAATGCCCTATGGGCGATGGACCGGGAGCATTTTCTGCATCCCTGGCAGCATTTCGATTCCTTCCGCGAACATGGCTCGCTGATGATCGTCCGTGGCGATGGGGCGTCGATCTATGACGCCGACGGCAACGCCTATTTGGACGGCATTGGCGGCATGTGGTGCGTCAATGTCGGCTATGGCCGCACCGAACTCGCCGAAGCGATGGCCGACCAGGCCGGCCAGCTGCCCTATTTCTCCACTTTCTATGACACGTCGAATCCGCCAGCGGCCCTGCTCGCAGGAAAACTCGCAGAGCTCGCTCCCGGCTCGTTGAACCATGTCATGTTCTCCTGTAGCGGATCGGCGGCCAATGATTCAGCGATCCGCCTGGCCCACTATTATCAGGCGCGGCGCGGCAAGAAGCACAAGAAACACATTATCGTCCGCGAAGGCGGCTATCATGGCAGCACCTATTTGGCCGCGTCCTTGAGCAGCCGATGGGGCGTCGTCGACGGCCCGTATCACTATGTCGACGACATCGTGCATCATCTCGCTGAGCCGAATAATTACCGCCCCCCGGCGGGCATGAGCGAAGATGCGTTTTGCGATGCGCTGCTAGCGGAGTTCGACGCCAAGGTCGA
>CAYWWL010000096.1:0-7474 GCA_964461925.1 uncultured Caulobacterales bacterium
ATGGAATGCTGAGCGCCGTTACTTGGTTGCCAAGGGCGTTCTTCTCTTCTTTCGAGCGCACCGAGACCGGGGCCATGGCGATCATGGAGTCCGTCGGCAATTCGTCTTTGCTCTTCAGATAGTGCCGCAGGCCGCCGCCGACGACGGCGAGAATCGCATCATTCACGGTCGCGCCCGGAATCCGCTTACGGATGGTTTTGATGTCGTCGAGGCTGAAGGTCACGCCTTCGACCACGCGATGCCCCGAGACGACGCCGTTGAAACGGGTTCGCGGCACTTTGTTGCCGAACAGTTTCATTTCGCCACGGGTGACGCCGGAAGCGAATTTCCATGCGCCTGGCGCCAAGCGTCCCGCTACGCGAACGGCGTGAAACGGTTTCGTCGCGTTGTTGAAGTTGGCGCGCGCCAGCAATTCAAGATCGCCTGGTTCGCGGCCGGGCGTCCAAGGAGCGGCTGGTTCGACTTCGTCTTCCGGCTGCAGGCTGTGCAGCGCTTCGGCCATGTCTACGCCCGATGCGCCGTCGATTGCGCAGTGGTGCACTTTCGCGACGATGGCGTAAGAGCCTTTCGGAATGCCTGGAATATTGTCGAGGCCTTCGATGACCGTGAATTCCCAAAGCGGTTTGGAAAGGTCGAGTGGGCGTGCGTGGAGGCGCGCAACCTGAATGCACAATTGCCGCCAATCGCCAGGGTGGGGAAGGGCAATGTGGCGGACGTGAAATTCAATGTCGAAGTCTGGATCGTCAATCCAATAGGGATGATCCAAACCGAGTGGAACTTGCTTTAGTTTCTGTCGGAACGTTTTTGCGCGATGCATGCGCTCTTCGACGAAGGTGAGAATGTCTTTGAAGCGGACTTTTCCGCCGGGGGCCGTCGAAGGATCGTAAATCTTGCAGTCGCCGATATGCATCGGCGTGCGCGGCGTCTCCGCGTATGCGAACATTGCGTCGAGGCCGGTCAATTGTTCCGGTGACAGTTCGCGAACAAGATCTCCAAGTTTCTTCGCCATGGCTTTCTTCTCTCCCTGATTGGAATTCTTCCCTGATTTGGGTGGAATATATAAATTAATGGAGTCAAGTCCAGTAATTTTTGCCGCAATGCGACATTTTTTTGCAAACGGCAAGGTGATTGATCCGGAGGCAATCCGGAAAATCATGCAATAACAATGGGGTGTGTGTTTTTAGGTGGCTAGCGCCGGGCCGAAATTCCGAACAAAATCATGTCCAGGGCTTGGCGATTAGCCTGCCGGGCACGCTCATCGTCTCCTGTGGTCGCCCATTGTAACGATGCGGCGCGCCATCCCGCCATCAGGCAGTCGGCGACGATTTTCGGGTCGTATTCCAAGGCGAAATCGCCAGATTCTTGGCCTTCTTTGACGATGTCGCCGATAAGCCTAGCGAGTGAGTCATCGGCGTCGAAACTGTCGCCATAGCGCGCGGCGTCGACGACGATGCTCCGCATCATATTGCTGTGTTGCGCCCACTCATCCAGAACGAGAGCGCGGGCGAGCTCCAGCTTTTCAATCGCTGGCAAATCGAATCCTTGCAGACGGTCGACAATCTTGTCCGTGACCATCTCGTTAAAAGCAGTGATTAGCGACGCCTTTGTCGGGAAATGCAGAAAGAATGTCGCGTTGGCGACATCCGCCCGCTTGGCGATATCTTCGACCTTAACGGCGTCATACCCGCGTTCGCCCATCAATATGAGCGCCGCTTCAAGAATACGCAGGCGCGTCTCTCGCTTCTTCCGTTCACGGCGGGACAGGGGGGGCGCATCGTTGGTCGTCATGTCCAAAGCAGGTACGACGAATTTTGGTGCGACGCAATGCGTCGGGTCAGGCGGTGGAGACTTTTAGGGCGCAAGCGGCATGTCAACGCCGGGCAGCTTAAACCGGAGGGTCGCCTATAACGATTGGCTTTTAACACCGGCCATCCATCATAGGCAGGGTGCATTTGTCTCTATGCGTCTCCAAGCGGCAAGGCGGTCGAGAATTTAAGTTCGCGTAAGGCGATCTGTGACGTCGCTGACGCTACCGACTTATGCGCGAGAATGCGGTTCATCAGCAATGACTCAAATGCGCTCACCGACGTCGTGCGCACCAATAGGGTATAATCATGGGCGCCAGTAACAGCGAAGCAGGCTTGGATCTCTGACGTTGATTCAACGAAACTTTCGAAGGCGACCCGATCCTCCTCTTCGTGATTGACCATATCGACATAGACGAATGCGCTGACTTCAACCCCGACGGCGATCGGGTCTATGACGGCGACGCGACCACGGATGGCGCCGCTCGCCTCTAGTTCATTGATCCTGCGCCAAAGCGTCGACGCCGACATGGCCAGCTTTTCCGCCAACGCCCGCATAGAGATATCGGCGTCGGATTGGAGCGCGGTGAGAATCGAGAAATCGGCTTTGTTGAATGTCATGGAATTTTTGTATCATGAAACCTCAGCATATGAAACAGAACATTCAATCAATGGGAAAAACTCGCAAAATAAGCCAAGAAAATTCTCTCAGATGCAGTATGCATGGCCTGAAAATAGGGCGTCGCGTTGATGAGGCGCTGGGCCTTAGAGAAATTGCATTCGAATAGATGGAGAGCGCTATGACCGATTTGTTTGAAAACCCCGCTGGATTGGACGGATTTGAGTTCATTGAATTCTCAGCGCCGAAAAAAGGCCATTTGGAAGAAGTGTTCGAGACCATCGGTTTCACCAAGGAGGCGCGGACTAGGTCAAAGGACGTCGAGCTGTGGCGCCAAGGCGATATCAATCTGATCACGAATTATGAACCGAAATCGCCGGCTTGGTTTTTCGCGCGCGAGCATGGTCCGTCCGCATGCGGCATGGCGTTCCGCGTCCGCGACGCGCACAAGGCTTACGCGCACTTGATCGAACAGGGGGCCGAGCCGGTGGACCTGAAGACTGGCCCAATGGAACTCAATCTTCCCGCTATTCGCGGCATTGGCGGCGCGGTGATCTATCTCGTCGATCGCTATGGCGATGATCTGTCGATCTATGACATCGACTTTGAATACTTCGACGGCGTGGATCGCAATCCGGCCGGCGCCGGCTTCAACGTCATCGACCATTTGACGCACAATGTTTATGGCGGCCGTATGGCCTATTGGGCCGACTATTACGAGCGGTTGTTCAATTTCCAGGAAATTCGATTCTTCGACATAAAGGGCGAGTACACCGGCTTGACGTCGAAAGCGTTGACTGCGCCCGACGGGAAAATCCGTATTCCGCTTAACGAAGAAGGGGAGGGCGGAAAAGGTCAAATTGAAGAATATCTGCGCGAGTTCGGCGGCGAGGGCATCCAGCATATCGCCTTCAGCTGCGATGATCTGATCTCCTGTTGGGATAGGCTGAAACAGCGCGGCGTGCCGTTCATGACGGCGCCGCCTGACACCTATTACGAGATGCTTGCTGAACGACTTCCTGGCCATGGCGAGCCGGTGGATGATCTTAAGTCTCGCGGCATTCTGCTCGACGGCACGACCGACGGCGAGGCGCCACGGCTCCTGCTGCAAATCTTCTCGGAAACGCAAGTTGGCCCGGTGTTCTTCGAATTTATCCAACGCAAGGGCGATGACGGTTTCGGGGAAGGCAATTTTAAGGCCTTGTTCGAAAGCATGGAACGCGATCAGATCAATCGCGGTGTGCTCAAAGTCGAAGAAACGGCATAAGCTGAGCGTCTGACGAGGAATTGCCAACATGAAACTTGCGACTTTGAAGAACGGCGGCCGCGACGGTCGGCTCGTCGTCGTCTCGACTGACCTTTCATCTTTCGCGGACGCTACTGCGATCGCTCCAACGCTCCAGGCCGCGTTGGACGATTGGGCGACGGTGGAGCCGAAATTACGCGCGCTGGCCGATCAATTAGCCAATGGAGACGTCGCCGCTGAATCGTTTGATGCGCAAGCCGCGCATTCGCCATTGCCGCGGGCGTACCAATGGGCCGATGGCTCGGCCTATATCAATCATGTGGAATTGGTGCGCGCAGCGCGCGGCGCTGAGGTGCCGGCGAGTTTTTACGAAGATCCGCTGATGTATCAGGGCGGATCCGACGTTATGCTCGATCCTCGGGGCGACATTCCGCTCGGCGACCCCAAATGGGGATGCGATATGGAAGCGGAGATCGCTGTGATTACGGATGACGTCCCTATGGGCGTTTCCGCCGAGGCGGCCCTTGGTCATATCAAGCTGATCATGCTGGTGAACGATGTCAGCCTTCGCGGGTTGATCCCCGGCGAGCTCGCCAAGGGGTTTGGATTTTTCCAATCCAAGCCGCCTTCGGCGTTTTCTCCAGTGGCGATCACGCCGGACGAACTTGGCGACGCTTGGGCTGGCGCGCTTGTGCATCTGCCGCTGCGAGTCGACTATAATGGCGAGCCGTTCGGCCGCGCCGAGGCAGGCGTCGACGCGACATTCTCTTTAGCCGAACTCGTCGCCCATGCGGCGAAAACGCGTCCATTGGGCGCGGGGGCGATTATCGGCTCTGGTACGGTGTCGAACAAAGGCGCAGATGGCGGACCAGGCGCTCCAGTCGCCGATGGCGGCCTCGGGTATTCCTGCATCGCCGAAATTCGCATGATCGAAACGATCGCCGATGGCGAGGCTTCGACGCCGTTCATGAAGGCGGGCGACACGGTTCGAATCGAAATGCTCGACAAATCGGGCAAGTCGGTGTTCGGAGCAATTGAGCAAAAAGTGGTTGCTGTTTAGCGGCTGAACGATCTCAGAATGATCGTCAAAAAGCTTGTGCGCGTCGTCGGGAGTATGTGACAACGCGCATTGGGCGCGCGCTGCGTTCGACCGGGCGGCGGCGTGCGCTTGCCCGGACCGTCAGGGCGACCGCCGAAGCATAAGGAGAAACATCCATGTCCCACGCGCAATCGGCTTTTTCTTCAATTGCGGCGTTGCCGCCTGACGCTTTGCTTGGCGTGATGGCGGCGTATCGGGCGGATACGCGCGACGACAAGGTCGATCTGAGCGTTGGTGTTTATAAGGATGCGACTGGGGTGACGCCGGTCTTGGCCGCCGTGCGCGCGGCGGAGGCGCGGTTGTTGGAGACGCAGACCACCAAAGTTTATGAGGGGCCGCGCGGCAATGTCGAATTCTGCGCAGGCGTCGAAGATTTGGTGTTCGGCGACCGTCGCGATTTGCTTGGAGACCGGGTTGTCAGTTTCACCACCCCAGGCGGCTGCGGGGCGCTTTTCCTTGCGATTGGCCTCGGCCTGCGCGCCAAGCCTGACGCGACGGTCTTTATCAGCGCGCCGTCTTGGCCCAATCATAACCATGTCGCGAAAAGCTTAGGCGCGCGGGTGGCCAGCTATCCTTATGAAGCCGGCGCCGATGGCGCGGCCAATATCGATCCTATCCTAGAGGGCCTTGCGGCCGCCAAGCCAGGCGACGTTCTTCTTGTCCAAGGGCCGTGCCACAATCCGACCGGCATCGATCTTACCACGGATGGATGGCGTAAGCTGGCGGCGATGGCGACGGAAAAAGGCCTGACCCCGGTGATTGACGTCGCCTATCATGGGTTTGGCGCGTCATTGGACGAGGATTTGAATGGCGTGAGCGCGTTCCTAGAGCAAACGCCCAATGCCATCGTCACCTATTCGACCTCGAAGAATTTCGGTCTTTACCGCGATCGTAATGGCTGCGTACTGGCGCAGACAGAGACCGCCGAAACGGCAGCTGCGATCGCGTCGAATTTCGCCGACATCGCCAGGGCGAGCTATTCCATGCCGCCAGCCCACGGCGCGGCGATCGTTTCGACAATCTTGTCCGACCCTGAGCTCAAAGCGCAATGGATTGGCGAAGTCGACGCCATCCGAGCGCGGTTATTGTCATTACGCGGCGCCTTTGCGGACGCACTGGCCGCTCACGGCGCGGAAGCGGCCGCGGCGGGCGTGCGCAGTCAGCATGGAATGTTCTCGCAACTCAAGCTCGCCGACGGCGCCGCTGACGCTTTGCGCAAGAACAACGCCCTTTATTTCCCCGGCTCCGGTCGCCTCAATATCGCCGGTCTGCCGGAACCGGACATCGATCGGATCGCCGCGCTGATGGCGCCGTATTGCGTCGCCTAGGGCGGACCTATCAGAAATTGAAAGCGATCTGCAGCGACCCGAATTCGCTGCCTTCGCGGTCTTGGGTCAAATACTCCCGAGACCGAATGACGTGGGTATAAGAAATGCGCGTGGCGGGCACGCCTTTGATTTTATAGTAGCCGGCCACGCCCACTTGAATGTCGCCGACAAGGTTCTTCTTGTCGACGCGATTGCCAAGCGATGACGGCGCGTCGAGGACAAGGCTTTCGGCCACATATCGACCATCGACGCCGGCAAAAACATAAAAACCGTTGGTGGAGCCTTTTTGGCGGAAGAAGGCGGCGCCAGGAAGATTGGGTTGCATCAATGACGGCGTCAGGTCGGCAGGCAGATTCATGCCGATGCGAAGCGTCGCGCCTATGTTGGCGCTCGTCGTTAGGTTGCCAAGGCGCGCGCCGTAGTGCGGCGCTACCTGCATGCCGAACAAACGGTCAGGGCGATAGTTTAGTGGCAATAGATGCGTCCGCCGCCAGCTGAACTCGAACGCCGCGCGGTTGTCTATTTGCGCATCCCAGCCGCGTGGATCGATGCCTTTAATGACGTCATGATACCAAATCTGCAAACTATCAGCCTGAGACGCGGGCCCGACGACCCCAAACAGAAATTGAATCTGATCGAAGCGGTGTCGATTAGAAGTTTCGCCGCCTTGTTCTTCAGCGATCAGCAAACCCACTGATCCATACAGGAGGCCGGCGTAATTTCGGTCGCCGACTTCTGGTACGGTCAGGCCAAGCTCATCTGGCGTAAAAATTTGCTGGCCAATCGCGGCGTGGGCGCGAACTTCGTAGTCGTCGCTCGTCGCGATGAGGTCGGCGAGGCGTCTAGCGTATTCCGGCGTCAATCGCTCGCCGGTTAGCAGCGACATCTCAAGACCGTTTGAATAGTCCCGGTCGAGCGATTCCCGGCCAAATACGTCATTCTCAGCGACAAACGCGATGCTAAAACGCGGCAACGCTGATCCGTCGGGCTTGTTTTTGTGGTCTTTCGCGGCGGCTGGCGCGGCGGCAATGCTCGCGATCAGTAGAGCTGCGCCCGCCATCGTCGTTGGCGTCTTCCGGCCTGTGATCCCGCTCATACTCGTCGTCCGCCCGCTGCATTGCACCCAACGACCCTAAACTAGCCATTTGGTCAGACAAGTCATGTAGCAATAACGTGACAAATAATCGGTGAACGGTCAGCGGTAGACGCGCTGAACCCTGGGCGAGACCCTGGTTAGAAGCTCATAACCGATGGTTGCGCTCGCGGCAGCGACGTCTTCGATTCGAACGTTATCGCCATAGAATTCAACAGGGTCGCCGCTGTCGATTGGGTCTGGGGCCTCGCTGACGTCGATAGTGATCAAGTCCATAGACACGC
>CAYWWL010000097.1:0-7437 GCA_964461925.1 uncultured Caulobacterales bacterium
ATGCCGGACGAAGTCCGATAGACCCTAAGTGGAGGTACGAAACGTGGGATATCCGAGTAGACTAGATTTTGCCGGCTGAGGTGATGACTGTGTGTTGGTGATGCATTAGTCGGTGGAAAAATATTTCGCGAAAAAGCTTCCACTAAATAATTTCATTTTCAATTTTTTCAGTCAACTTTTCCAGCATATGATTTAAGTCAAAAACAACTAAAAATATGGTTTTTAACACTGTATTTTTCACTGTGACGTCACATCTCTCTCAGTTATATAGGTATACACAAAAAGATAATTACGTTTCCTTTGAATTATCAGGAGCTGTCAGTAAAGGTAAAACAGAGGAAAATCCATCATTGCTTGTCAAACAACCATCATCAAAGAAGGTACCTCCACCGAGGGAGTGCTTTATGAGGTGGACATGCAGCTGCGGCCTTCGGGCGGCGCCGGGCCGACGGCGGTGAGCCTCGAGGCGTTTCGGCGGTATTACGCCAACGACGCGTGGCCCTGGGAGAAGTTGGCCTTGGTCAAAGCCCGGACCATCGCCGGCGACGCCGCCGTGCGCGCCTCGGTGGAGGCGGCGATCGACGCGGTGATCGACGCGCCCCGGGACGTCGTCGCCATGGTCGACGACGCTGAAGCCATGCGCGCGCGGTTAAGAAAAGAGAAACCAAATCGCAGCATGTGGGATTTAAAGACTGCGCCCGGCGGCATGACCGAGCTCGACTTCGCCGTCGCCATGTTGGCCTTGGCCCATGGCGCGGACATCGGCGTCGAGCGGCCACTGCGACGGGATCAGTTCTTCGCGCGCTTACAGGCGGCCGGATTGCTCGGCGCCGATGAGGGGAATGATCTATTGTCGGCCGACGCGAAATTTGAAAAAGTGCTGCAATTGCAACGGGCTAGCAATGGCGCGCGGGAGATCAACATGGCCGCTGACGCGGTCGCCATGCGCCAGCGGGTGACCACGGCGCTGGGCGCGACCGATTTTGACGCGGCGGCCGCGGCGATCGAACGGAGCCAGGCCGCGGTCAGCCGCCGCTATGCGGCGATCGTCGAGCGGCTGCGCAATCCCGGCGGCGCGCCATCACCGGCGCAGCAAAGGCGAAATGATGGATGAGGTGAAATTCGATCTGGTGATGATCGGCGCCGACGCGCCCGGCCTGGCGGCGGCGGGCTGCGCCGCAGCGGCTGGCGCCAAGGTATTGGTGATGCGCACCGGCGCGGAATCGCCGAGCGTCTTCGCCCGCCGCACGGCGCCGAATTTCGTCTGGCGCGCCCTCGATCTGTACGCGGCGGCGCCTCATCTCTACGCCGAAAACGTCTCCGCGGTGACGGCGTTTCAGGGGGCGTTGGCGGGAACCCCGGAGCTTGTCGGCGCCGAGAGCGATCCCGGCCGCATGACCAAGCTTGTCGACGCCATGGAGCCCGGCGGCGGCGCTCTATGGGCGGACTTCGAACGCCTGGCCGAGCGCCTGGGCGACGAGGCGATCAGCGTCAACGAGATCGCGCGTTACGGCGCCACCATGGTCTCGCCCTTGCTCGCCGCGAACGACGTGCTCGACGATTATTTCCACGACGAGAAGCTCAAAGCGCATCTGGCGGCGAGCGCGCTTTTGCCCCTAGGCCTCGCCGGCGACGAACCGGCCTCGGCGACGGCGCTTGACTTCGCCACCGAGACCAACGCCGCGGCGTGGACCAATGGCCGGGCGTTGCATGAAGCGCTTGAGGCTGTCTGCAAGCGCCTTGAGGTGACGGAGATGAACAGCAATATCGTCGGCGTCGCGGCGGAGAACGGCGCCTTGCAGCGGCTGGAATTGACCTCCGGCGACTTCATCTTCACCCGCATCGTGATGGCGTCGAACGCCGAACTGGCCCTGGCGTCGGGATTGGCGCCGATGACGTCGAGCGGGCAGCTCAGCCGGGCCGGCGGCGCCCGGGCCTTTGTCCGCCTCACGTTCGAAGACGGCGCCGGGCCGACCTCGATGGCTGACGGCCAGCGCATCCAAGTGGTCGACGATCGCGGCGACCTGATGCGCGCTCGGGACGCCATGGCCGAAGGACGCTTGAGCGACGCCCCGCCGTTGGTGTGCGAGCGGGACGGCGACGAGGTCTATGTCTTGGCGCCGTATTGCCCGGCGGCGTTCGTCGACGAGGAAGGCGAACGGCCCTGGTCGGGACAGGATCGCCAGGCCTTCGGTCGACAGATATACGAGCGCCTGCGCGGGCTTTATCGCATGGACGAGCCGCCGACGTCGATTGACGTGCGGATCGATCGGCTGGCGCCGCGGGAGCCGTCGCTTTCCGTCATGGCGCCGCCGACGGCGCAGGACCAAATCGGCGCGACCTCTAAGTTCGCATTAGGAGCATTAGGCCTTGGCTGACGCAACCGACGACGCCGCCCCTTGGGCGCATGACGGCGACGACGCCGATCCGAAGACCAATGCGACGACGCCGCGCGCGCCGCGCATCGAAGGCGGGTATGACGCCATCATCGTCGGCGCGACGATCGACGGGCTGATCGCCAGCGTCTATCTCTCCAAGGCCGGCTTGAAGACCGTGGTCTTGGAATGCGGTTCCTTTCTCGTCGACCAGGAGCGCGCGCAGATCGCGCCCGACTATTATTACGATGAACACGAACAGTTAATCGCCTCGTTGGACCCATTGGCGCCGTTCGAATTGTCGCTCCAACGCTATGGCTTGAAATACGCCGAACGCCGCATGCAGACGACTTATTTCGTCGGCGATCGGCGCTATCATTGGACCGGCGACGCGGCGGACTTCGCCGGCATGGAAGGTCCGTTCGACGCCGAGGAGCGGCGCGAGCTTGAATCCGTGATCGAGCGATTGCTGAGCCTTGCGCGCGAGTTCAAGCCTTTGTTCATCGCCTATGACGGGGCGCCCGCCGTCGATCAAAACGACGAACGCATGGCGCTCGCCTCGTTGCTCGACTATCTCGATCAGAACCTGCGCTCGGCCGACGCCCGCGAAATTTTGCTCGCCGAGGCCAGCCTCGACAGCGCCGCGCGGCCCGACGCGCCGCTGACGGCTTTGTCCTTAGTCAGACGGTTCGCGTTCGAGAGCCTTGGCCTGCAAGGCGCCCACGCCAGCGTCAAAGGCGGCGTGCGCGGCCTCGCCCAGGCCCTGCGCCGCGCGGCCCAGGCTCATGGCGCGGAATATCGCCATGTCGGCGACGTGTCGCGGGTCTTGGTCGAGTGGGACCGGGTCGAAGGCGTCGAGTTCGTCGACGGATCGCAATTGCGCGCGCCGGCGGTGATTTCCGCGCTCGATCTCGAGACCGCGTTCAACCGGCATATCGGCCAGCGTTATCTCGACATAGAATTCGTCCACGGACTGTCCGATGCGCCGTCGCCGCTCGATTGGAGCAAGGCGCATATGGCGATCGCCGACAAAGCCGGCGCGCAACCGATCGTCGACCTGCGTCGGCGTTATGTCTTCACCGCGGGAGCGCGCCGATTGTGCGAAGCCTATCGCATGGCCCGGGAGGGCGAGACGTCCGCACACGGCGTGATGGAGGTCTTCTTCCCCAGCGCGTTCGACCCGAGCCTATGTCCGAACGGCGCGGCGACGGCCTGCGTGCGCTTCGGACCCGCCGCGACCGCGCCCGCCGCGCGCGAAGAACAGTTGCGCCGCGCCTGGGCGGCCTCGGTGAAGCAAGCGAGCCTCGACAAGTTCGAGACGATCGCGCCGGCGCTCGGCGGCGCGGTGATCGACGTGGAGGTCTCGCCGCAAGAGGCCCAAGCGACGGTTTTGCGCGAAGCGGCCAGGGCCCATGGCGCGATCAACGGCAGCGGCCTCGCAGGGTATTTCTACTGCGGTCGCGGGGTGCAGACGTATAACGGCCTGAGCGGCGGCGCCGGACGCAAAGCGGCGAAGGCGGCGATCAATTACCGCAAATTGTCGGGAGCCGCCTAGATGATGTTTTTCCGTGAAGAGACCAATGTCGCGGAGCCGTCGCCGACGGCGCTTTACGCCGCCTTCGCCGGCGAAAGCGAAGCCAATGACTGGACCGTGGTCAATCGGCTCGCCGTCGCCCGCGTCTATTCCTCCGTCGCCGACGAATACCGCGCCTTGACCAGCGCCGTCGCCGCCGTCGATCTCGGCGCGCTGCGGCGCTACACCTTGCGCGGTCCGGACGCCGGCGACGTCATCAGTAGGCTGACGTCAGCGCCCGCCGACGAATTGAACGTGGGCGAAACCGCGCGCGGATTGATGCTGGCCGGCGACGCCCACGTGATCGACGTGTGCGACGTCACCAGGCTCGCCGGGGAGGTCTATCTGCTCACCGTCAGCCAGCCGTGCGATCGCCGACTGCAGATTTCCGCCCGCCGGGCCGACGTCGAGGTGGAGAATATTTCCGACGACGTCGCCGCCCTCGGCCTGTTCGGACCCGGCGCCGACGAAGCCGCCCGGGCGGCGGGCTTCGACGGCGTCGACGTGGCGCTCGCGGTGCAAGGACGGGTGCGGGGGGTCGAAGCCTTCGCCCGGCCGGCCCGGCTCGGCTCGGTGACCGGGCATGAGCTGATTTTTCCCGCCGAAGAAGCCTTGGTCTTGTGGCAGCGGGTGAAGCGCGCCGCGTCGGCGACGCCGGCCGGCCTCGCCGCCTGCGAGGCGGTTCGGATCGAGGGCGGCGCGCCGCGTCCAGGCGTTGATTTCACCCCGTCGGGGCTCGGCCCGGAAAGCCGGTTCCCGGCCGAGATCGGCTTGCCGCATCTGGCCCCCACCGATCGCGCTTGGTTCAATGGCCGGCGCGCGTTGACCCAAGCGCAAGAGGCCGACGCCGACCGTCGCCGCAATCTCGTCACCGTGCAATTGGCCGCTGACGAGGCGGTTCCCGGCGCGCCCGTGTTCGCCGCGATAGAGGGCCGCCGCAACGCCGCGCCGACCCCGATCGGCCATATTTCGAGCGGATCGTTTTCCCCCCGACACCATGCCGCCTTGGCCTTTATCGAGGTCGCCGCCGGGGTCCGGGTGGAGCGGTTATGGATCGGCCACGAGGGCCGCGCGGACGCCATCGAGGCGCGCCTGTTCGAGACCCCGGAAGGGGCGCTGGCGGCGGATTTCCAGGCCGCCAAGGCGGCGCCGACGGAATCCCGATCGTTCTTCGTTTAATGGGGTGAGAGCGTCGGAAAGGCCGTTTCGCGGTCGATCCGATCAAGGCTCTCTAAGGCGGTCGGCGGGTTCGCCAGCCGCGCCCCCAAGCGACGTTTAGAAAAGCGCGCGTCACAAAAGGAAGTACGATTAATGAAAGCGATTCCACTCACCCTCACCGCGGCGGCGGCGACCGCCATCGTCCTTGGCCTTAGCGCCGTGTCGGCGGCCGAAGGCCGCGGCGACATGTTCAAGAAGTTGGACCAAGACGGCGACGGCCAGATCAGCGTCGAACAGATTACCGACGCCGCCGAAGCCCGGGCCCGGGCTCGCGCCAGCGAAATCGACGCCAATGGCGACGGCGTCATCACCCAGGCCGAGGCCGACGCCCATAAGGCGAAGAAAAAGCGCGAACGGGCCGCGCGCCGGTTCCCAGACGAGAACGGCGACGGCGTGGTTGATCGCAGCGAGTTCGTCGAGGCCGCCGCCGGGCGCTTCGATAAGCTGGACAAGAACGAGGACGGGGTTCTGAGCAAGGAAGAGTTGCGTCATGGCCGCAAAGGCGGGCATCGTCGAGGCGGTCGCGACGACGGCTAAGCGCGGCGCGGCGAAAGTCGCCCAACGGGGACCCCGCCGGGACCCCGCTGGGCGCGTCGCGGAGACATCGCGGGGATCGGGCGTTGAGGGGCGACGCCGTCGAGGGCGAGGGATACGGAACTTTTGTCAAGCCGGGCGGAGACAGATGAGGCGCTTGTGGCGCGAGCCGGTCAAGGCGATCGGATCGCGGCTGGCGAATTGGTAGTGCGGCATACGGATAAAATAATGGCTGTCTGTTATCGCATGCTCGGCGAGCGCGCCGCGGCGGAGGACGCCGCGCAGGAGACGTTCTTGAAGCTCTGGCGCCACGCCGCGACGTGGAAGCCCCAGGGCGCGAAGTTCGAAACCTGGCTGTATCGCGTGGCGATGAACCATTGCCTCGATAAATTGCGCCGCAAGGGGCGCGAAGCGCCGGAAGAGGCCGCGCCGGAGCAAGTCGACCAGGCGATGCGCGCCGATCAGCAATTGGTGGTCGACGATCGTCGGCGCGCCGTAGACGCGGCGGTCGCGCAATTGCCCGAGCGCCAGCGCCAAGCGATTATCCTGTGCCACTTTCAGGAGGTCTCGAATATCGAAGCGGCGGCGATCCTCGACACCAGCGTCGAGGCGGTGGAATCGCTGCTCGGACGCGCCCGGCGCGCCTTAAAGAAAGCCCTTGCGCCGGTGCGCGAGGAATTAATGGAGGGGATGGCTTCATGACCCATGATCGAGATAACGACCCGGATCTGGATCCTTTGGCCGCCGGCGTCGCCGAAATGAGCGACGCTGAGCTTGATCTGGTTCTCAAGGCGAGCGCCGCGCCGACGGCGAGCGAGGCCTTGCAGGCGGCGATCATGGCGGACTTCGACGCCGAAGCGCGTCGACCCAAAGCGACGCCGTTGGCCGACCTCGCCCGGGCGCTCGGGGCGGGGCGCTGGCGCTTCGGCAAATACGCCCCCGTGGGAACCTTGGCCGGGCTCAGCGCGCTCGGCTTCGCCGCCGGGGTGGCGTCGGCGAACGATCAGCAGACGGTGTTTGACGAGGAGGCGGTGGTCTATGTGTCTTCCGCTTTTGACGCCTCGTTAGGCGGAACCGATGGAGCGGGCTTATGGGCCGACCAATAGTCGCGATAATTTTGTTCGCGTCCCTGGCGGCGAACGTGTTTCTCGGCGGGTATCTCGCCGGGCGCTGGACCGGCGGACCGAAGGATCCTGGCGGTGCCCATGACCGCCCGCCGCCGCCAAGCCGCGGCGGCGACGCGGGAATCGGCGCGGTGATCGCCGCCGATCCGGCGCTGCGCGAGAAAATCCGCGCCGAAGTGCGCCAGCGTCGCCCGGCCATGCGGCGCGGTTTCCGCGAGCAACGCGCCTTGCAGACGGAGCTGGCCGAAGCCTTGTCGGCGGAGCCGTTCGATCGCGTCCGGATCGAGGCGGCGTTCGAGGCGATGTCGAGCGCCAGTTTGGCGCGCAACAAAGAGCGCTTCAGCATCATGCTCGACGTGCTTGAAGATCTGCCAGCGGACGAACGCGCGGCGCTCGTGGAGACCATGCGCGAGCGCTGGCGCGATCGTCGCGGACGTCGCGGCGGCGAGCGCGGCGGCAAAGAACGACGGTTCAAGCATCGCGGCCCGCCGCCGGCCGATGCGCCGCTGGATGCGCCTCTGGACGCGCCTGTGGATGCGCCGGAAAAAGCCCCCGACGACGCGGCGTCGGATTCCGATTAGGCCCTGACGCCAGCGGATGGGCGCCAGCGGAT
>CAYWWL010000098.1:0-7416 GCA_964461925.1 uncultured Caulobacterales bacterium
CGTTTCGTCTGGCTTGAACGTCCTCTGAAACATTGTCTGTTTCAGCTCTCCATCATGACAGAAGGTTGTCCAGCTGCACCATAGTGGGGCTTTGTATCATCGTGTCGCAACCGTTCGTAAGGCAAACAAAGGGCAGATTTCGCAGGATTCTGCTATGCCGTGCCAGCAGTGAGAACGGAACGAAAGAACGAAATCGATAGTACCCAGCTCGGCCGCTTCCGTTCGTGCCGGGCCCTCCGATGACCGGTTCGCTGCCGCCGGTGTTGCGGCGAACGACACAGTGATCGAGGTCGATTCCGCCGCCGTCGACGTCGATGCCGCCGGCGCCGACGACGACGACGTCATATGAGTGATCGATGATTTCGTAATTGCCGGACATTCGTATTTTTCCCATGCCTTGCCGTTATTACGGCCGATCGCGCTGATCAGATTTGAAGAAGTGACCACCAAGTCAGGCCAGCGATCGCAACTGCGGCGATAATGCTCAACAGGTTGAGCGCATTGTTCAGGCCGCCATGAATATAGTCTTCGATGATTTCATGCAGACCGATCCGGCCGTGGAAAACGCCGATGGTCACGAACAAGCCGAACAGAACTTTGTTGTGCCACTGGCCGAGCCAAGCCTGGGCGCCGGCGAGATCTTCGCCTGCATGGACCGTCAGGCTCCATAGAAACCAAAGCGCGATTGGAATCAAAATCACCGCGCTGGCGCGCTGCATCACGAATGTGCTTGTGGGTCGCTTCGCCATGATCCGTTTCCTTATGCGCCGACGCGCACCGACCAAGCGGTCAGCGCGATGATTGCGGTTAACAGGACGGAGCCAAGAATGGTCGCCCATGCCGCACGGGTCGCCACGACGGGATCGAGACCGCGTCCGGTGTCGGTGTAGAGATAGCGAAGCCCGCCGAGCATGTGGAAACACAATGACCAGACATAGCCGAGGATGATTAATTGGCCGAAGGGGGACGCTAAAAATCCAGCGAACGGCGCGAAGGTCGATTCTCCGAGCGCCATGGTGAAGGCCCAAACCGCGAGAACCAACGTCCCGGTGAAGTTCGCAACGCCGGTCCCCCGTTGGATGATCGACGCCGCCATAGTCGGCGTAAAGCGCCAGATCTGAAGGTGCGGGGATAAGGGAAGGGATTTCCGCGCTGTCGCGGGATTCGTCGTTTCTGCAACCATAAGGGCGCCTCGCATAACCTATTTGCCATCTCTTCTGCGATGCCGACGCCACTGTCAACGCGACCAATGAGCGTTTATGCAGCGCCATTCGGCGGTCAAAGCCTGGCGATTGTTGCCTGACCCGCAGCTTTAGGACATTATCGACCAGGGTATTTAGTAGCGGGGTTTGGGGCCATGCGGCAAAAATCTTTAAAGTCAGCGTGTTTGGGCGCTCTTGGGGCCGTGTTGATGGCTTGCCCGGCGGCGGCTCAATCGAGCGACGGCGCGATTAACGCCCTTTCCGGCGACGAAATCGAGCAGGTGCTTGTGGCTGCGGGGATGGCGCCGACAATGCTGGAGGACGTGAACACTGGGGCGCCTGTCGCGAGCGCAAGCTCCGGCGACGTGTCTTTCGCCGTCCGGGCGCTCGATTGCGCCGGCGAGAAATGTTCGACCCTGGTATTTTTCGCGAATTTTGAACTTGGCCGTCCGATGACCGAAAGCGACTACAAGATCGTCAATCGGTTCAATGATGGCCAGGTTTTTGGCCGCGCCTATGTGCTGGATGAGGCCGCCGCGGTCGGCGTCGACTATGTCATCGAGCTCGACGGCGGGGTGTCGAAAGACCACATCTCGAATAATATCTCGAAATGGGCCGACGTAGTCAGCGCCTTCATCGAGCATTTCCGAGCTGGCAGCGCTGACAGCTGATCGCGGTTAGGCGGACTGTTTTACCAGCGCCTGCAGCTTTGGCGGCAAGTCGGCTTCAAGCTCTTTCATATAGCTGACGAGCGCTTTTTCGGCGGGATCGACGACGCCATTGCGGGCGATCCGGTCGGCGAGCCAATCAGCTTCCCGGGCCGTGACTTGTTCGGCGATCGCCATGGCGATGTCGTCATCTTCATTGCGTTTCGCCCAGGTGGACTTGCGGCCATAGGAATCGCGCACGGCGGAGAGACCGCCTTCAAACATGCGCTGGAAGAACCGACCGGGATTGACGCTATGGTCATTGGCCCATTCGTGCAGCCGCAACGCTTCTTCCCGTGGCAATGGTTTGTAGCCCACGTGCTGCATGAGGTGCGCGGCGACGGCTTTGATAAATAAATCGCACCAGGCGGGATCATTGTCGGCCTGCGCGGTGAGATCATGAATGTCGAACAGCAATTCCGCTTCTTCGCGGGTGATGCCGATGGTTCCGGCGCCCGCGGACGCATATAGAAAGCGACGAATGAGGCTAGCTTCGTATTGATTGACCACCGGGTCTGCTTTGTCGCCGATGACCGCCCGGATTTGGTCGGCGACGAAGTCGGTCATGGCGGAGGGGGCGGCTAGGGCTTTCTCCAGCAACGTCACCAAGACGCCAAGCTCGAGGGCGGACGCCTTGGCGCCATCGCGGGTGAACAAGGCCTTTAGCGCGACGAAATCGCCTTCGGTGATGTAGCCCTGGGGCTCTTCCTCCCGAAGGAAAAAGTCCGCGCACACTTCGGCGAAGAACGTCAGCCACTCTGGATCGCCGTCGGGGGCGCGCTCGCCCAAGGCGATAACGCCTGTGAGCTCCGCTCGGTCGACGACGCCGTCTGGGAAAACATTTCGCCGGAGAAACAAGACGTCTTCCGCGCAGACATAGCCGTCCGCGCCGAGCGCGGTGAAATCTTTGGTGCCTTCTTCAGTCTCAGCCATCGTTCGCCTCCCAGTAATGGCTCGGATGGCCAAGAGCCTGGGGTATAGGGGTTAAGATGAGGGTAAATTTCGGGGTGGAATTTGCCGTCGCCGTCGCCGGTCGAACCTTTCCAATCCATCGGGATTAAGCTACACGCGCGCGGTGCGAGATCTTATCCATATGGCGACGGCTGGTATTGGCCGATTGCGCAGGCCAGCCTTTGACGCGAGGGCGAGCGTTGAGCTCGCGAAGCTCGGCTTGCCTTTTTTCCCGCCGACACGCTTCGCGCTCGCCCCGTCGGCGTTGCTGACTGTCGTCAATGACATCTTGATCAATCGCCGCGCTGTTGCGGTGGAGCTCGGCGCCGGCGTGTCTTCGCTCTACATGGCCCATGCTTTAGCGCGCCATGACGGCAAGATGGTCAGCGTTGACGCTGACGCCGACTGGCTCGCTCTGGTGAAGGAAATGGCTCATGAGGCAGGCGTCGCCGACCGCATCGTCACAGTTCACGCGCCGCTGAAGCCCATGCATGACGGCGTCGCATGGTATGATCTGGACGCGATCAAGGGCGCGCTTGGCGGTGCGCAGATCGATCTCCTTCTGGTGGACGGTCCTGTCGCTAGCGGCAAAGAGCGCAATCGCGCTCGGGCGCCGGCAGGGCCGGCGCTCGCGCCGATATTGGCGCCGCGCTGCGCAGTGTTTCTCGACGATATCCATCGTCCGTCCCATGCGCGCATTGCGCGCGAATGGGAGAGCGTTCTGGATCTAAGGTTCAGTCTGCATCACGCCCGCGGCGGCTTCGCCTATGGCGTGCGCGGCGGCGGATTCGATCCAATCATATAGGCTCGACGCCTTATTGGGCGTGCTTGTACGCAACGCCGCCTTTCATCACGAAATCGATGTCGCGTAATTCGCTGATATCGGACAAGGGGTCGCCGTCGACCGCCACGAGGTCGCCGAATTTACCAGGCTCGAGAGAGCCGATCTTATCCGACATGCCCATATTGTCGGAGACGTTTGCGGTCGCAGTGACGATCGCTTCTTGCGGCGTCAGGCCAGCGTCGACAAGCAATTCAAATTCGCGGGCGTTGTCGCCGTGCTTCGAAACGCCTGTGTCCGTGCCAAAAGCGATCGGCACGCCTGCTGCATGGGCTTTCTTCACCATTTCGAGGATCTGCGGTCCAACCAGTTTCGCCTTGGCTTTGATCGCCCCGGGGAAGAATGAATTTGGCGCCTCGGCGACTTCGGCCACCGTCACGCCGGCAAGAATCGTCGGCACCAAATATGCGCCATTCTCCTTGAATAGAGCGAACGACTCTTCGTTGGCGAATGTGCCATGTTCAATCGAGTCGACCCCGGCGCGTAAGGCGGCGTTGATTCCGTCGGCGCCATGGGCGTGAGCCGTCACCTTTCGGCCAAGCGAATGAGCCGTTGACATGATCGCCGCCAATTCGTCTTCAAAGAATTGCTGGCCTGTGCCTGCGGCGGTCTCCGAAAGGACGCCGCCAGTCGACACGAGTTTGATATGGTCAGCCGTGCGGCGAACCTGGTGGCGCACCGCCTGCCGACACGCGTCCGCGCCGTCGCACACGCCGGTGCTCTTCATCACGTCATGAATTTCCGCGCGATAGCCATGAGCCTGGCCATGCCCGCCGGTCGGAGAAATCGTGTCGCCAGACGCATAAAGGCGTGGACCGACGATATCGCCCCGAGCGATCGCGTCGCGCAGGGCGAAGATCGCGTCACCGCCGCGCGCGCCGACGTCGCGCACGGTCGTAAATCCCGCCATCAGCGTTTTCTTGGCGTTGACCGCCGCGACCAGCGTGACCGCCGGGTCGGATCGTTCGACATATTGCAGTTTTTGGCGCGGATTGAGTTCGCCGGTAAGGTGGACGTGGCCGTCGATTAATCCTGGCAGGACGAACATTGTCGATAGATCGTGAACGGTGACGGTGTCGCCGTCGACTGCGCCGGCGGCGACGCTATCCACTTGCCCGTCGGCGATGCGGTCAATGACGCCGTCCTTAATGATGATGGTTTGATTTTCGAGCACTGATCCGCCCGGCTGCGCTAAAAGCTTGCCGGCGTAAACGATTGCGATGTCAGCTGAGTGGGCGGCGCCGGACGACAGGGTCGCGGCGGCGGCGAGGACGACGCGCAGTCGTCTTGCGAAAGATGGATTCATGATGTTGTCCTACGAGTGAAGCCTATAGTGGCGGTTAGCCGTTTAGTTCCGGACCAAAGTCCGCAGGCTGTTCTGAATTCGCGCCGGGCGGCGGTTCGATGACCGGTCCTGGCGATACGTACAAGTACAAGTTTTTGAAATCCAACGCGAAGGGACGTTTACTAAGCAGATCGAAGCCGGCGAGCAAGAATGGCGTCCGCGCGTAGCCGAGATCGTTGAACAAGCGCGCATTCGTCGCGAAGATGCGGCCTTCCTCCCAAAGAATGCCGCCGGAGCGCATTTCATTGAATCGGACCTCATAGAATTTCGCCGCCTCGTCATTAGCGTCGCGTATGCGGGTGCCGGTGCGAATAAAGCGGATGGCCGGCAGGTCCGGCTTGATGATGTCGACGAACGGAAGATTGCTTAGCGATACTTCCGATCCCGTGTCGATTAGAATTGGAAAACGTCGACGATTCATCCGTCCTGATGCTGAATATAGCGGACGCGAGGACGCGCCGAAGTCGCGCTCGAACAAGCGCGAGCGTCGCCAGCCGATCGCCGTCAAGGATGGCGGGTTGTCCGCATCATAAATTTCGATGACCATGCGCGCCGGGTCGACGAGAATGAATGCGTTGGCGAGGATGTCGACGCCCAGCAATCCTTGCGGCGTTTTCGGTTGATTGAGCCAATTCTGAAACACCACAGACGAAAAATTCGTCCGCTTGATCGGGCCGAACGACAATTCTCGCAATACCGTCGACGGCTGGCGTTCAACGCCGTTGAGGCTAAACACGCGGGTTCGATCTTCCGTCGTGCGCGGCAGATTTGCGTTGTTGACGAGGTTGGCGAAAACCGCCGACTGCGACGAGGCCGTGTCGAGAATGTAGTCATAGGGGCCTTCGCCGTTCACCATCACCGACACGACTGGCCGACCGCCATAGTCCAAGCGATAGGGGGCCGAATAAATCGGTTGCGCGTCGATCTCGCCGGTTGGCGTTGAAACTGTCGTCTCGCATGCGCTGACTGCAACAATAATCAGAACGCTTAGCGCCAAGCGGATTGTCGACGCCAATGAGAGTCGTAATCTGGTGGTGGCTGACCTGATCACACGAATTTCCCTTTTCAATGCAGCCGGCTGGTCGGTCTGCGAAGCGCCATTTGGCGTCCTCGACATCGACCCTACAAGTTGAATCTCTCCCATCTGTAATATTCGCCGCATCCATGCCTTATTGGCAAGAGGCATTGCGAAGGCGCCTGCAACTATGATTTATGCTTTGCCATGACCGACGATGATCTCTCGCAACGCAACAATGAACGCCCAGCGCTGCCCGACCGCCTGTGCGTCAATCCAAACAGCCAATTTCATAATGAGGCGGTCCTCGCCCACGACGTTGGGATTCGCTTCAATGGGGCGGAAAAGACCAATGTCGAGGAGTATTGCGTCTCCGAGGGGTGGATTAAGGTCGCAGTGGGCGCCACCGTCGACCGTAAGGGCAATCAACTCACCATGACCCTTAAGGGGCAGGTGGAGCCATATTACCGAGACGCTTAAGTAGGGGCGCCTTATCGCACTGGCGGACCGCCGGGTGCGGCGTCGATTTTTCGGCGCAGATCCTTGCACTTCCAGACTCTTACGGTATAACCCGCGGCTTCGAGCTGATCGTCGGGCCAATAGGCATGCCTTGGCGGTTATGACGGCGGGCAAAACCTCCGTCTTCAATAGGCCCCGCGCCGCATCGGCGGACATGGGCCGGGTATCGTAAGAGGAAGAATGAAATGCCAAAAATGAAGACCAAATCGGGCGCCAAAAAGCGCTTCAAAGTGACAGCCTCCGGGCGCGTTAAAGCTGGCATGGCGGGCAAACGTCACGGCATGATCAAGCGGACGCCTAAACAGATCCGGCAGAAACGCGGCACTGATTGCTTGGCCGACGCGGATGCGAAGATCGTTAAAAAATACATGCCGTACGCGCGTTAAGGGAGGGCTTTACACATGTCACGGGTAAAACGGGGCGTTACCGCCCATGCACGTCACCGCAAAGTCATCAAGGCCGCCAAAGGCTATTATGGCCGTCGCAAGAACACCTTCCGGGCCGCCAACCAGGCGGTCGAGAAGGCGGGCCAATATGCCTATCGCGACCGTCGCGCGAAAAAACGCAATTTCCGCGCGCTTTGGATCCAGCGTATTAATGCTGGCGCCCGCGAGCTGGGCATGACCTATTCGGTCTTTATGCACGGTCTCATCAAGGCTGGCATCGAAGTTGACCGCAAGGTTCTCGCCGACCTCGCCGTGCGCGAGCCGGAGGCGTTTAAGGCGCTGGCTGAAAAAGCGAAAGCTGCGCTCGCCTAAGCGATTGATCCTTGATTGATAAGATTGACGAGAGCGCCGCAATGACCGGCGCTCTTTTCATTTGGGCGGGGCGCTATT
>CAYWWL010000099.1:0-7385 GCA_964461925.1 uncultured Caulobacterales bacterium
TCTTCTTCTTTTCGATCGCGATCGACGCTGCGTAGCGCCGCCTCGATACGTTGTTCGTACACATCGAAAACGGCGATCGCCGAGCCGGGCGATTTGCGCGCCTCCTGCAGGTGCTTGCGGGCGGTGGCGAAGTCACGGTCGCGATAGGCGGCGAGCATGTCGCGATGGGCTTCGTCCAGCACGCGGAAGCTCTTGCTCGACTTCAAAAACGGATTGCCGACGAGGGCGTAAATGCTGAACGGTTTCGGCGCCTCTCGGCGGGTCACTCGGTCGAGCTCAAGATATGCGAAATTATGCATCGACTTGCGATAGACCGCGTCGTCGCAAATGATCGCCGGGCCGTAGAACGAGGCCTGGTCGCGCAAGAAGGCCGCGGTTTCGATCGCCGGGCCGAAGGCGGAATATCGACTGGTCTTGCCGAAACCCATGGGACCGATATGGCATTCGCCGCTGGCGATTCCGATCGCGAGGGAAAGCTGCAGATTGCGCATGTCGCTGCTAGCGTCGAGTTCGGCGTTGATCCGGTCCATGCTTTCGACCAGGCGCAGGGCCGCGGCGCAGGCCGCGCGCAGATGGTCTTCGCTCTCCAAGGGAGCGTTGTAATAACCGAAGATCTTGCCGCCATTGGCCTGGTCCACCGCCGCGCCCATCTCCACCATGGAGCTGCGCAGGCCGTCGCTCGCCCGTGCGATCAAGTCGGTGATCTGGGTCGCCTTGCCGGCGAACCGGTCGAGATCTTTTTGCGGCACCGATAATTCGCAGGCGAGCACCGTAATCTCGCGCTTGACCCCGTCGAGCAGGCTTGGATCGTCCAAGTCGCGCAATTGCTTCATGGTCGGCTCGGGCAGGGCGCCTTTGAAATTGCCGCGCACCGTGTCGTCGACTAAGGCCGCGCCGATGGATCGTCCGCCTGCGACGGAAAACGCGCCGAGGAACAAGGCCAAGGCCCCGGGCAGCGGATCGAGCAACAGCCCTGCGCCGGCGTAGGCCGCGCCGGATCCGGCGAACGTTAGGAGCGCGAATAACGCCGCCACGCCGAAAGCGCGCCAAAAGCTCAATTTCTGGGCGATGATGATTGCGCCGGCGCCGAGCAGCATCACCGACACCGCTTCAATATAGCCCGCCCATTGCGGCCGGGTCGGACCGTCGCCGGCGAGCGCCTGACGACCGACGAGGGCGTGAATCTGCGCCCGGGAGAATTCGCCGCGCGGAGTCGCCACGGCGCTGTCGGCGCCGGCGTCCAGGCCAATCAGCACGACCTTGTCAGCCAATTGCCGGCCGAGCCCTTCTTCGGACAAGACCCGCCAGGCTGGGGTGGCGTCGGTTTCGATCCGCTTCGGCCAGGCGATCAGGCTGCGGGCGCCAGCGTCAAGGGCGATGGTCTGTGCGCCAAGGGTAATTGACGCCGGCGTTGCGGCGTCGCCGGGGCCAGGCCGGCCGCCGAGGCCGACGGTTTCGGCGTCGGCGGCGATGATCGCCGCGGCGAGGCCGGTGGACGGCGCCGGGGCGCCATTGACGCTCCACAATAGCGTCGGCGCCCGTAACAGGCCGTCGTCGTCGAGCGGCAATGCGCCGACGCTGACATGGCGACCGTCCTTGACGGCGGAAACGGCGAAACGCGGCGCCGCGGCGGGCAAGGCGAACGCGTCGTGGTCGGCGTCGATCACGGGCGCGAAGCCGCCCTGGGCCATATCAGCGGCGGCGACGGCGACGGTTTCAGCGAAACTGGCGGCGCGACCTGGATCGATGGTGACTGCGCCGGGCAGGGCGGCGATCGCCTCGGCCAAGCGGGCGTCGGTGCTCGGCAACAACGCCAATTGCTGCTCTAAGGCGGCGTCACGGGCGCCGCTGAGCCAAAACGCGCCAATGGTCTCCGGCGACAAGGGATCCGGCGCGTCCACCGGCTCGGCGTAGATGACGCCCTTGGCGCCGGCCCGGCGGCTGGCGTCGACAAGATCGGCGACGATCGACCGTGGCCACGGCCATGGGCCGATCCGCTGCATGCTTTCCTGGTCGATTTCGACGATATGAAACGGATCCGCGGCGCCGGCGTCGATCGGGGCGAGGCGCTGATACACGTCGAACACGTCGGCGCGCAGGCCGCCATGCCGCACGGTGGAATTGCTTAACGTCGTCACTGCAATGACCGCGAGCAATAACGTTATGACCAATTGTGGGACAGCGGCGAGCCAGGAAGACGAGGAGCGGAACAATTTTTTAGCCACGAATTTAACTCTCAAACAATTATCGTTGACCATTCGTTAAGCAGAACGGGGCGGCTTTTCTGTTCAAAGCGCCATTCAACGCCAGAAAAGCCGGCGGAATTACCCATAATTACAATTTGATTTACCATAAGTTCAGGGAGATTCCACCATTCTGTCGTCACTCTTACAGTGCAAGCTGCGCGCCGCAGCGCTAAATTACGAATGTTTCAGATCCTAAGGAGCGAGAGTTCATGGCGGCGGCCTTCAGCATCGACTTAAGCGGCGACACGCTTCGGCTCAACGCGTCGGGCGAATGGCTGGCGCGTCATATCGGCGCCATTGATCGCGAGCTGCGCGCGTTCGAGGACGATTCGGTCGGGCGCGATCTCGTCATCGACGTTTCCCGAATCGAGAAATTAGACACCGCCGGCGCCATGGTGCTGCAGCGGATCATGCGCGCCTGCACGTCGCGCACCGAGGCCTCCCATTTTGACGGCGCCGATGAGCGCTATACGGAGCTTTTGCGCAAGGTGGAGCCGCATTTAGCCCCGTGCCCGATCGAGCCGGAACGCCGCAACGCTTTCTTCATGCTGGTGGTGCGGCTCGGCCAGGGCGCCTCGGACGCCTATTTCACGGCGTTGAAAATCCTGAATTTCATCGGTCTGGTGTTGGCGAAAGCCGGGCGGGTGATCGCCGATCCGCGCCGCCTTCGGGTGACCTCGATCACGCGGCATATGGAGGAGGCTGGCCTCGACGCTTTGCCGATCGTCGGCTTGATGTCGTTTCTGGTGGGGGCGGTGGTCGCCTATATGGGCGCTAAAACCTTGGCGATTTTCAACGCCGAGATCTTCACCATCGAACTCGTCGGGCTTTCAGTGTTGCGTGAGTTCGGCGTGCTCTTGTCGGCGATCCTGCTCGCTGGCCGCTCGGGCAGCGCCTTCACCGCGCAGATTGGCTCGATGAAGATTCGCGAGGAGATCGACGCGCTGCAATCCTTGGGTCTGGACCCGATCGAAGTGTTGGTTTTGCCACGGACGATCGCCTTGGTTTTGATGCTGCCGGCGCTGGCGTTCTTCGCGGCCATGCTCGGCTTAATCGGCGGCGGTCTCGTCGCCTGGGGATCCTTAGGGATTTCTCCCGCCCTGTTCATGGCGCGGATGCAAGAGACCATCGTCATGACGAATTTTTGGGCTGGGATCATCAAGGCCCCGTTCTTCGCCTTCATCATCGCGGTGGTCGGATGTTTTCAAGGCATGGAAGTGGAAGGCAGCGCAGAGTCCCTCGGCCAGCGCACCACCTTATCGGTGGTGCAGTCTTTGTTCTTGGTGATCCTGATCGACGCCTTTTTCGCCATGTTCTATCTGGAGATCGATTTCTAATGGCCGCTGTCGATCGTTCCCATACCGCCGCGGCGCCCGCGTCGGACAATGTCATCGAAGTGCGCGGCCTGCGCACCCAGTTCGACGAAGTGGTGATCCATAACGAGCTCGATCTCGACCTGCGGCGCGGCGAAATCCTCGGCGTGGTCGGCGGCTCGGGCACCGGCAAATCGGTGCTGATGCGCGCGATCATCGGTCTAAAGCGCCCTTCGGCGGGACGCGTTAATGTGCTCGGCGCTGATTTCTACGGCTCTAGCGAAGCCGTGCGTCGTTCAGTGGAGCGCCGATGGGGGGTGCTGTTCCAAGGCGGCGCGCTGTTCTCGTCGCTGACCGTGGCGCAGAACGTGATGGCGCCGATCCGCGAACATCTCGGCATGCCCGACGCCTTGGCCCAGGACATCGCGGCGATGAAAATCTCCATGTCCGGCTTGCCGCCGGAAGCGGGAGCGAAATATCCGGCGGAATTGTCCGGCGGGATGCAAAAACGCGCCGGTCTCGCCCGGGCCTTGGCCCTCGACCCGGAGATCGTCTTTCTCGACGAACCTACGGCGGGCCTTGATCCGATCGGCGCGGCGAAATTCGACGAGCTGATCGTCGGGCTCAAGAAATCGCTAGGGTTAACGGTTTTTATGGTAACCCATGATTTAGATACCTTGCACGCTGCGTGCGACCGGGTCGCGGTTCTCGCAGAGCGTCGGGTGATTGAAATCGGACCATTGGCGCATGTGCGGCGTTCCGGCCATCCATGGATTACGGAATATTTTTCCGGTCCGCGGGGGCGGGCGGCGAGCGTATCAGCGGGGGGCGTCGGCGGATGACCGAAGCGACGAGGAAAATAGGGAGGCGATAGATGGAGACGCGAGCGCACTTTGTGCTGATCGGCGCGGCCGTGCTTGTCACGATCGCCTGCGCTTTTCTTTTCATTCTCTGGCTCGGCGGCAATCGCGCCAGCTATGACCAATATGACGTGATATTCAATGACGGCGCTTCCGGCCTGTCGCGCGGATCGCCGGTGCGGTTCAACGGCATCCAGAAAGGCGAAGTCAGTGACCTGACGATCAGCGAAGACGATCCGTCGGTGGTGCGCGCGCGGATCCGCGTCGAAGACGACACGCCGATCAAGCGCGACACCGAAGCCAAGCTTGAGCTGGTCGGCTTTACCGGGCTCGCCGTGATTCAGCTGAGCGGCGGCTCCAAGGACGCGCCGCTGTTAAAGGACGAAGTTCGCGGCACGCCGCAGATCGCCGCCGAGGAATCTGGCCTGGCGGCCTTTCTTGAGGGCTCCGGCGACATCATCGCCGCCGCCAACCGGCTGCTGTCGGAAAAGAACACCGAGACGTTCGGCCAAATCCTGACCAATGTGGAGCGGGCGACGCGGGTGATCGCGGAGAATGACGAAGCGATCGCCGACACCTTGCGCAACACCGCTAAAGTTACCGGCAGTCTCGCCGCCGCCGCGGACAAATTATCGAACGCCGCGGAGGGCATCGATAGATTGGTCGCTGAAGACGCGCCGAAGACCCTTGACTCGATTGAATCCGCGGCAGCGGAATTGGAGACGCTGATCGTCGACGTTCAGGCCCTGGTGGACGAGAATAGCGAACCATTGACGGCCTTCGCCGAACAAGGCCTAACCCAAGTGGGCCCGGCGATGATCGAATTGCGCCGCACGTTCCGCACCTTGGATCAAGTGCTTAGAGAGATCGATCGCGATCCGCGCGGCTACCTTTTAGGCGAGTCGACGCCGACCCACGAGGGCGGGCGCAGCGGGGCTGAAGGAGGCCAGGAATAAGATGCGCAATGCGAAGAACACCGCCGTAGGCGTCGCTTTGATCGCTTTAATGGCCTCGGCCTGCGTTTCCGTGCTGCCGGAAGCCGATCCCGCATATCCCCGCTACGGCGTCAGCGACGTGACGCAATTCGACGACGCGGCGATGGACGCAGCCGTCGGCAAAGTCGCCTGGTCCTTGGCGATCGACGATCCGTTAGCGACCCGCGCCATCGATAGCGCGAAGATCGCCCGGGTCGAGGTCGCCCAGCAATACGCGTATTATTCCGACGGCGAATGGGTCGACCGGGCTCCACGCCTCGTCAACACCGCCCTGATCCGCAGTTTCCAAAACTCCGGCCGGATTCTGTCCGTGGCCAATCGCGCCGATCAACCGATTGCGGACTATGTCCTGCAGTTGGACATTCGCACCTTCCAAGCCGACGAAAGCGAAGGTTCGCTGCGCGCCGTGGTGGAGATCTACGCTCGGTTATCAGATCCACGCGGACGGATTAAGGACGCGCGCCTGTTTCGCCAGGAAGCGACGATGCGCGCCGACACCGGCATGGCCGCGGCCCAAGGGCTGAACCGCGCCATGTCCGCGCTGATCGACGAACTGGCGCCATGGACGGTGCGCGCCGGCGAGGCCGCCGCTGCGCAATAGCGTCGAGTTCGGCGAAAGCCGCGATGAGCGTTCAATAAGCCTGTCGAGAAAGCCTCGCCCTTAAGCGAAATAACCGACGGTCGCGCCGATCAAAAGATAAACGCGGCCCAATGGCGAGCCGAGATATTCCTCTAGATCCTCGTCGGCGGTCTCCGACGCCGTCGCTTCTTCCAGCAGGCTTTCGAAACCATGCAGGAATTCATGAATCGCGCGTTCAAACGCCTGATCCCGCTTCGACTCGCTGCGAATCCGGCGTTTCACGTCGGCCTCATTGAGCCGCAATAGACGATGGGCGAAGAGATTGCGGTCGCCGCGGTCGAACCGCGCCAGCAATTGATCCGGCGGATCGCCATAGAGCCGGCGGTCGAGATTGAGGGTGAAGTTCTGCAACCGGTGGATCACCTCGACCGCGTCCAAGGGAATGGCCGGCTCCGCATCGGCGGCTTTGGCGGCGGGCTCCAAGCGTGTGATATTATCGGCTGGCGGATTGTCCGCGGCGCGTAGCGCAGGCTCCGGCGCAGGCTCTGGCTGAGGCTCAGGTTTCGGTTCAGGCGTCCGCGACGCGTCGCGCAAGGTTGGTTTGACGCTCGTTGCTTTGTCGCTCTTGCGGTCGCTGGCCTTGGCGTCGCGGGAGCGCCGGGCGCTGCGCTTGGCGCGCCCTGACGGCGCTTCTTGCGCCGCGCTCGCGGCGTCGGTCTTGGTTTGTTTTTTCGCGCCGACGACGGCGGCGAGATCGAGCGGATCGGCGTCGTCCGTGGCGTTGAGAATTTCCCGCCAACTGATCTTATCCTTACCGGGCTGGGGATCTTCGTCCGCCATAAGATCGTTGAAGTTCGGATCGTCGTCGTCCGCGTCGGCGCCGTTCGGAGCGGGCGCCGGGACAGGTGCGGCGAGGGGGACGGCGCGGTGGGGTTCTTCTTGCAGTTTCTGCTTCGCCACGTCGGCTTCGGCGAGCCGAGCGGCGGCTTCCTGTTCGCGCAGCTGCACCTCGGCGAGGCGGCTCAAGCGCTCGGTTTGTTTGGCGATGGCGTCGGCCAGGCGGTCGGCGCGTTGACGTTGCTCCTCGATCAAGGCTTCGAGGCGGGCGTTCTCGCTCTCCAAGGCCTGGCGGGCGTCGGCGAGGTCGCGATTGCGCGCCTCGGCGGACTGCGCTGCGGCCTCCTGTTGCGCCATGGCGGCGTCCACGGATTGCGCGGCGGCGGTGCTCGCTGCGGCGACGTCGCTTGAGGCTTTCTGCGCCGCTTCGGCGGCGCGGCTCGCCGCGTCGCCCAATGTGGCGGCGGCGTCGATCGCCCGCTTGGCGTCGTCGCTCGCGGTTTGCACGGTTTCTTCGGCCGCGGTTTTCACGTTGTCCAGCGCCGCGGCGATCG
>CAYWWL010000100.1:0-7343 GCA_964461925.1 uncultured Caulobacterales bacterium
AGCCCATCATAGAAGAGCTGGCCGCGCCGAAGGACAACCCCCAGAAGCTTGGTTTACGCATTAACGTCGTCGCCACGTCGGATACTTTCGCGGGTTCAGTGATCGCCTGGGCGCCGTCAAAGGCGCCGCGTTTAGGCTCGCGCATCGTCAATCGAAAAATCGGTGCGATCGCCAAGCCCGCCAATCCGACTATAAAGAATGCGGTGCGCCATCCGAGGTACGTCGTCAAAACGCCGCCGAGCAGGATACCAAGCGCCGATCCAATTGGAATTCCAAACGAGTATATCGATAAGGCGCGGGCCCTGCTTTCCGGCGGGAAGTAATCGGAAATCAGTGAATAGGCTGGCGCAACGCCGCCGGCCTCGCCGACGCCAACGCCGAGCCTGGCGAGAAACAGTTGAAGGAAATTCTGCGCCAATCCACAAACCGCCGTCATAGCGCTCCAAACCGCCAGCGCGACTGTCATGATCCAAGTCCGACTAAACCGATCAGCGAGCATGGCGATGGGAATGCCGAGAAAAGTATAGAATAGAGCGAAGGCGAGGCCGCCCATAAGGCTCAATTGCGTGTCCGTCAGATCAAGATCGGTTTTGATCGGTACGGCGAGAATGCCGACGATTTGCCGGTCAATGAAATTAAACGTGTACACTAATACAAGGATGAATAAGACATAGGCGCGATAGTACGGGGGAGCAGCTTTGTCGCTCATCGATCTTCGCCGTTCGCTTGCTTCGCTTCTACGTTTTCCAGAAAGTCAATCGCGTCTTCGACAGTCCGTCCCGGCGCTTCTTCTTGGGCGGCGTGTCCGACGCCTGGATAGGTAATGAGGCGAGAGTCGCGAATGGCGCTTTGAATTCTTCGTCCTTGCTCAATCGGTATCAGTATGTCGTCTTCTCCCCATAGGATCAGGGTCGGTGTTGTAATTTGAGCGAGGGCGTCCGACGGATCAGGTAGCGTGAATTGCTCCAATGATCGCACCAAGGCGGATCCATTGCCTTCTCGTCGGATCATGTCGCGCATCACGTCGAGGCGATCATCGCTAATCGCCGAGTCATCGGAATAAATCAGTTGCGCGCTCGCCCGCACGCCGCTCGCCGGCGCCGTCATGAGATAGGCTTTCATAGCCGCCGGTATTTCAGCCGGTTTATCGCTGACGCCATTGAGAGCGAACGCGCCCGGTGAAATCAGGATGAGGGCGGCGACGCGTTCATTATTGTCGGCGGTGAAGCGCCATGCAGCCAGGCCACCAAGGGAGTTTCCCGCGATGAACGCCGCGTCTAGGCTCAACGCTTCGAGAATTTTTCCTAGGAACGCCGCCCGTGCATGCGGGGCGTACCGTTCTTTTGGGTCGGGGCCAGTCAAACCATGGCCCAGCAGGTCGTAACGAATGACGCGGTAGTTCGGCTTCAGGGCTTCAGCCCAAGCATCCCAAGTTTCGAGACTATGGGTAAATCCATGCACCAGTAAGATAGGCGGCGCTGTCGGGTCGCCTTCTTCGCGGACCCTGACGCGCGCGCCGTCGATAGCGAGGAAACGATCATTGGGCGTGAGATAGACGGCTTCAAGTGTGCGAGCCGGAACGCCCTTTTGCGCCTGCCAGAAAAACGCCGCTCCGCCTACTACGCCAATGGCGAGCAGCGCTGAAATGGAAATAGCTAATTTTTTCATGATGGCGTCGCCCTCAATCGGTTTGATTGCTTAGGCGGCGATCATAACGCGATCGCCGCCTTGAGTTCCAGGAGAGGGAGGGTCTCGCTAGAACTGGACTTCGACCGTTCCCATGACGCGACGCGGATCGCCGAAGAATGCGGTCTGTACGCCGGATAGTCCAAGCGGATTATTTCCGAGTTCAGGAACCGAGGTCACGAAGTCATAACCAGCAACGATATAGCGCTGATCGGTTAGGTTTGTGCCGTGTACAGATAGCTTGAGCCCGCCGTCTGCCGACGTCCAGTAGACGCCAGCGTTCAACAACGCGAATTGTTCCTGGTCGAGGGCAGGAATCTCATAGCTGAATTGGTGAGTCAGGCTGCGGTACGACACCGACGTATATAGACCCATGTCGCCGTCGCGACCGAACAACGCTTTTGGCTTAGCGTAAGTCAACTGGTTAAACGCTGTCAGTTTAGGCGTGTTTTGGAACACGACGATTGAATCGGCGATGTTCGCGCCGGTGCGGCCGATAAATTCATCGAACTCAGGCTCGATATAGCCAAGCGAGAATTGCCAATCCAAGGAGTCCCCCGCCTTAAGCATGTCCTCTGCGAGAATTGCGAGGCCTTCGAGCTCCAGACCGTAAATCGTCGCCTTGGCGGCGTTCGTTGTCACGCCCGCGAATGTCTCCGCGATTCCGTCCATGTCCGCATCGACGCCGACCGAACCTGGAACCTGCACGTCTTTGTAGTCGGAATAGAAAAGGGCGAGGCTCGAACGCAGACGTCCATCGAACAAATTGTTCTTCCAACCAATCTCATAAGTGTCGATTTCTTCGGGTTCAAATCGACAGAACGCGATTTGATCGTCGACGTCGACAGCGCCGACCAGGCCGTCTCCGTCCAGGTCCGGCGCGGCGTTCGCGCCGCATCGAGGGTCAAAACTCCCGCCTTTGAACCCCTGTGAATATGACGCGTAGAGGGTGTGCGCGTCCGACGGTTCCCAGGAAATGCTCGCTCTCGGACTGAAATCGGTGAAATTGGCCGTCGCTTCGATGTCTGCGTCGATCAGTGTAGGCGCGCGATCAGGTCCACCGAATGCAGGCGTGAACCCTGCGGAGAAATAACGCTGGCGCAAAAGATCAATGGTGCGGTCATCTTCCGTGTAACGACCGCCAACGGAAACCGAGACTGTGTCGGTCAAGTCGTATGTGAAATCGCCAAATATCGACCAGGTCGATGTGTCGACATCGCTCGACGTGAACGCGTTAAGGCCAGGCAAGCTTAAGAAGGCCGCCAAATCGTCGAGAACCACGTCGAAAATATTCAAGGCGTTCGCGTCAAGATAATAGAAACCGACTAGGCCATTGAGACGATCGCTCTCATAGATGATCTGAAACTCTTCGCTGAATTGACTGTTATCGTAGATGACAGGCACGTCGAGGTCGGCGATCGGCAAACTATCGAAGTCAATTGGCGATTCAGTTCGATCTTCGCGGTAGGCGATTATGTTTTTCAGCGTGATGGTGTCGTTCATCTGCCACTCCGCGACGCCGCTCACGCCTTTTGCGACGACGTTTTGCTCTGGCGTATTGAGTCCGGCGCGGGTGTCGAACTCATTTTCGAGAACCGGGAATGCGCCAAAGGGCAGGATGCGATGACCCTGCTTAGGGCTGGAGTTGTCGTCGGTCCAATCGCCGGTGATGCGGAATGAAAGATCGTTAGATGGGTTCCACTCGAGCGCCAGCCTGCCCGCCAGCAGGTCCTTATCGTAATTCCCCAGGCCATTTGTCAGGTTTTCACCGAAGCCATTGCGGCGGAGATAGGCGATTGATCCACCGAATAAAATGTCGCCTACTGAGGAATCGACCGCCAAAGGGAGGTTGAACGTTCCTACGGCGTCGATCTGGCCGTAGGAGCCGCCGGTGAGCCTCAAATTGGCCGAAGGTTCCGTGCCGAGACGCGATGTGACGTACTTCACCGCGCCGCCGATCGTATTGCGACCGTAAAGCGTGCCCTGCGGACCTCGCAGGACTTCGATCCGTTCAACGTCATAAATGTCGAGAAGCGCTGCTTGCGGACGGTTGAGATAGACATCGTCGATATAGATGCCGACGCCCGCTTCGAAGCCTGCAACCGGGTCTTGTTGTCCAACGCCGCGGATGAAAGCGGTCAACGTCGTATTTGTGCTGCGCGACGTTTCTAAAGTGACGTTCGGGGTAATTGCTTCAATGTCAGTAAGATCGATCGCACCCAGATTATCGAGTTGGTCGCCAGTGAAAGACGAAACTGCGATTGGCACATCTTGCAGCGATTCCTCTCGCCGCCGAGATGTGACCACGACAACGTCGCCTGAAAATCCTTCGGCGGTCTCGTCCTGGGCGAGGGCGACGCCCGCGCCGACAGAAAGCGACAAGCTCGAGCAGAACGCTAATAACCCGGTTTTCAGGCCACTTGCCGCAATCCTTGATTTTTGTATTTTCGTCATTTCCACCTCCCTGTTTGGCGTACGCCATTGCTGCCGGACTGAGCGCCAGCGAGTTCTATTTTGACCCCAAAATAGGTGGCCTTAGATCATCGCATAATGACGGGATTGCTCAAATTGTGTGTACATTTTCGCTCAAGAGAAGGGATTTGGGATCGAAATTGTGCGAACTCAAATGGCCTTTTTTAGTCTTGAGATTGTCGCAAGAAGGCGCTTGGCGTCAGGCCATTCCAATCCCGGAACGCGCGATTGAATGCGCGATACTCAGAAAAACCAAGTGATTCCGCGACGTCGGTGACGGATCGCCTATCAAGCAGCAATCGTTTGGCGGTTTCATTGAGATGGTCGCGTCGAAGCTCGCGAAAACTGACGCCCTCGCTCGTCAGGCGTCGCCGTAGGGTGGCTGTGCTTACCCCCATCTGCGCCGCCACGTCGCTCTGTTCGATGACGCCGCGAGACAGAGCGTCGCGAACGCGCGTGCTGACCGAATAGGCTTCCTCATACTGGGCATGTTTGCCGGCGACGACGTCGACAATTCTTTGATAAACAGCGTTCGACGTCAGTGCATCAGGCGAGGGAGTCGAAAAACCCGTCAGCGCCACGGTCTTGTCGAAACAAATCCGGTAGGCCTCAGCGCCAAATTTAATGGGTACGCCCCAATAGGCGAGATGCGCGCAGTCGCCGCCTGGCAATGGCCTGCGTATCTGTAGCGCAGTGATGGCGCCTTCGGCAGCGGGTGAAATCGTCATGAGCATGCAATGTAAGAAGATCAGCGTACTTTCAATTGAGAAATATTGATACTCGTGCGTCAACTCCGACGCGTATGTGAAGGCCCTGTCGTCAATCACATATTCCACTGACCCACGCCGCTTGAGCACGGAATTATACTCGCCGCCATGAAGAAGATTGTAGGATCGAGCGATATGCTGCATCGCTTCGAACAGGTTTTGCGCGTCATCGACATTCTGCAGAACGAAATCGGTGCTGCCTTGCAGCAATTGCCGGGAGGAAAGGTGGAGAGTTTCATCGCCGAACAAAATAGCCAGCCGATTTTGAATTCGATAATAGTCAGCTAAGGAGATGAGTTTGTTTTTTCGCGTTTCCGCCAAGGCGTGGTCGAGGTTAAGCGACGACAGTAGATCATCGACGTCAATGCCGGCCGTTCGCGCCTGATCCAACAGCGGCGTTAAACGCTCAGCGGACAATGAAATCGGTTGATCGATTTGTTCGTTCATTTGGCGATTGTCGCCGGAAACCGCGGTTGGCTGCAATAGACAGGATCGCTCTAATGGCGCCATCTGACTTGTGCGCATGGCGACGGATCTGGCGACAATCTGCATAGCGAAATCTGCCCCATTTTACTTTTGCGGCGTCAACGCGCTATTGCACATCTTCAATCGCCAACGATTTTCCGCCGATTTTGAAAGTATCCCCCTTACGTTTGCCCTCCATTGCGTCGAAGATCGGGGCTTTCGCGGAAATACCCATGTACTCTTGATCGTCGCAGGTGAATTTGGTCGTCGACACCGCGATAACGAAATTGCGTCCGCCAATCTTGACGATAGCGCCTTCCTCAACTTCGGATTTTGGTCCGAAGTCGGTGTTCTTCAATTTGACGACTTTGTCGGCGTGGTTGTGGACAGGTTGATCGAACGCTTCGGACAGTTCGCTAGCGCTTTCTGCTTGGGCAAGTTCGTCGTTTTCAATTGGCTCAGACCGATCGAGTTGCGCGCTGGCGACAAACTCAAGATAGTGTTCGCGGGCGTGTTCGAAGGCTCTCTCCTCCATCGCCAACATAGCAGCCTTCACTTTTTCTTTGTCCATGACAGCCTCCTCGTTCGGCGCCTTTGTCGGGGTGTAATTGATCTGTCGAGCATGGACGCTGCTCGTCTGTCTTCATGTCTAGATCGCGCAGACGGGCTTGTTGTGACTTAGATCAATGCCCGTCGCATTCACTGCGCGCCTAAGTTTTTTATTGTCGCCAGGGCAGAACAGGCCGAATCTACGAAAATGTTAGGCGCTGACGCCTGAATTCTTGGCATTATGAGTGGGACATGACGGAATCAGCGCTGACGGCGGAAGAGCTTTTCGCGCGCACCCAAGAGCGTTTCTCGACGAAATCAGTGCTGCTCAATACATTGCGGTCAGGTTACGCATTTTTTGGCGTCAATAGTCGCATCGGCGGTCGGCGTGTAACGGTGATGCGCAGTTCGGACCGAGCCATATTCTTGGCCAAAGGCCTGGCGCGCTTGTCGGACAGCGAATTGACGGCCTTTGTTGGTTTGGCGCTCGTCAATAAAGAACAGGCCGAAGCGGCTTTTCGGTACACTGCAATCGTCAATTTCACCTCACCAATCACCATCCTCGTCGTCATCAATCAACTCGTCGAAGGAAGCATTCGGCAATATTTCTTGAATGATACGGACGGTGCGACGTATTTTTTTTACACGTTGCTCGGAATAACTTTGTTCGGCGCGGCATTCCTGTTAGTGGCGTCTCAGGGAGGCGTCCAATTCGCGCGAGATATTTATCATCTCGCCATCATTGAGCAGTCAAAGCGCGGAACGCTATCGCCCAACGCTGAAGCAGACGGAGACGAAATGCCCGTGACGGTCGACGCTTGACCACGCTACAGCTGGTGCGTTCACACGGGCTGCGAAGATCGCCGAATAGGAGACGAACGTGGAATTGACGGTTAAAATCCTAGTGCTGATGAATGCGATTTGGTTTGGGATGGCGTTTGACGCCTTTTATCTTCGCCGCGCGATATTTGGCAAAGTGATGGTTCCTATCAAAGAACATCGCGACAATACCGCGTACGAAGCTCTGGTCGAATCTGGACGGTTCATGGGCGGGTTCAATCTCGCCCTATCGGCGTTCAATCTGCTTCTGTTTTTCAATATTGGCGACTTCGACGCAAATAGTCAGTGGGCGATATTATTACTGTTCAATGCGCTTGCGCATGGTTCGCAGTTCGCCGGCAATATCCCCATGGCGCTGCGAAATCGTCGTGGCGAGGGGCTTTGGAACGTCTTCAAGGGCGTCATGTTGCTAATTTTCGTCATCGATTTTACGCTGATGACGTTCAACGGATTATTGGCGGCCGCGCTTGTTATGTGAGCGCGGCAGCGGCGGACCAAGTTCTGCGCCGCTAAAGGCTCCAGAACAACGTCAAGGAAAGGTTGTGATTGATTTGCTCTTCTGAG
>CAYWWL010000101.1:0-7320 GCA_964461925.1 uncultured Caulobacterales bacterium
TCGCGTTCGCGCCGACGCCGAGCGTGCGCGATTTGCATTTGGCGTTCGGCGACGACGGCGCGCTGATCGTCGACGCGGCGCTGACGCCATCCCGCTGGCGCGCCGCGGCGCAAGCGCGCAACGCCCCGGTCCCTGGCCTCCCGAGCCTCGTCGACCTCACCCTTAATCTCGATACTGATTTAGAGACGCCGGCGACCGCGACGCTCGCCCTCGCCTCGATCAACGCGGTCGACGAAGCAGCGGGGATTTCGCTGGCGGCGGCGTGGGACGGCCGCACCCTCGCCCTTACGGACAATGACGATCACCTTGCCCTCAATGTTCGCGCGCCGTTGCGGCTGGTTCGCGGCGACGCCGTCGCCATCGACAGCGACGGATCGGCCACCGGCTCGATCGCCTATGACGGACCCGCGGCGCGGCTCGCCGCATTCGCGCCAGCGGCGTTTTCCGGCCTCGAAGGAGACCTTCAATTCAACGCCGACGTGACCCGGGACGCCGCCTTAACGCGGATCATCGGCGAAGCGACGCTGGCGGACGGCGCGTTCACGGATCTGCAATCCGGCCTCAACATTTTCAATATCGCCGCCACCGCCGAGCTAACCATGATCGGCGCCGCGATCGACGCCACGTTCGCCGGCGACGCGTCTGGATCGGCGAACAGGCGCGGCGCGATCGTGTGGACCGGCGCATTGACCAGCGGCGAGACCCCGCGTCTCGACGCCGAACTCACGCTCGACGACGCCCGCTTCTCCGCGAATTACGTCACCTCCTCGCGCATCAATGGCGATCTGACCTTGTCCGGCCCGTTGGACGCCCTCGCGGCCAAAGGCGCTATCGACATTGCGGAATTGAGTCTGGAAGTGGCGACGCCGGCGTCGCCGGGCTTCGTCGACATTGACGTGAGCCGCCCCGGCGAGGCGGCCGAGACTGACGCGCCGGACGTCGAGGCGCGCACAAATGCCGGCCTCGCGCTCGACATCGCCGTGCGCGCAGACCAATCCCTGTTCGTGCGTGGCCGCGGCGTCGACAGCGAATGGCGGGCGGATCTCATGATCAGCGGCGACGCCGCGACGCCTTTGGCGCTCGGCGATATCGGCGTGCGTCGCGGCTCGATCGACTTCGCCGGACGCCGCTTCGACATCACCTCGGGCGCGATCCGCTTCGACCGCTTGAACGTCAACAATCCGAGCCTTGATCTGCGTGCGGAGTACCAGACCAGCGGCGACAATTCGGCGCTCGCTGCGATCGTCGTATCCGGTCGAGCGACGACGCCGTCCGTGACTCTCGCTTCCACGCCCTCTTTGCCGCAGGAGGACATCATGGCGCTGGTGCTGTTCGGCAAACCGGCGAGCGAGCTGTCCGCCTTCGAGTCCCTGCAAATCGCCCAAGCCCTGTCGCAATTGGGGGGCGTCGGCCCCTTGGCCGGCGGCCGCGGCGCCGCCGACCGCGCCCGCTCCGCCATCGGCCTCGACATGCTGAACCTGGACCTCGACTCGGCGACAGGCTCCAGCGCGCTCACGGTGGGAAAATACGTCGCAGACGGTCTATTTGTTTCGGCCAGCCAAAGCGCCCGCGGCAATGAAGGCTCCGTGCGGGTCGAATATGAAATCAACGATCAGATTAGCGTCGAGACCGAGTTGCGCCAGGACGGCGATCAAACCGTGTCGGCTAATTGGAAGCGCGATTTCTAGGCGCGATCGCGATGTTGTCAGCGGGACTGTCAGGGAGGAATGGCGTTCCGCCGGCGCCGACAAAGGGGGGGAGGACGGTCGGGGGCCGGCGGAACAGCCGCTGTTCTCGTGCAATTGGCGTGCGGCCCAATGCCTCGAAACCAGCGTGGTGGGAGCCTCGGTCGCCCGAGGTACGCAAGAAGACAGAGCGAGCGCCAATAAGCAGCGCCGCATCCAAGCTGAGCGGGGGAAGGAGGTATATTGCTCAAGTCGGATATCCACTCTACGCCGCCTCCTGCCCCTTGGATCTTCGCCCGTCTGGAAAAATTTAACGGTTTGAAAATTGCCCCGCTTGGCGATGGCCTTCAGCGCGCGTGCGGCGGTTTTGCGCCCGTCCAAGATCCCCGGGCGAGGTCACGGCGATCGGCATTTTTCGACCAAGGGTATCGCGCCCCGCCCCGCGCCATTTATACTGCCGCCATGTCACCGGCGAATTTGGTGACGAATTTAATATTGGCGGCGTACCTGTTTGGCGCGGCGTTGGCGAATTTATAGTGGTTGTCGCGTGAGCCAAAGTCACTCACCAGATGGTGCGCCTTTGACCAATTGGAGGCGACCCCATGAGCAATGAGCAAAAAGACGATCCGGATGCCGCTAGCGTGGTCCGCACCATGTGGCGTATGGCCAAACGCCGAGCGAGCCTGCTGACCACGAAGGCTAAGATTCGTAAGCCCGGTAATAGTGACGCACCCCAATCGTCGCCGCCCGCAGGGCCAAATCAAGACGCGCCGGAGGCAAGTTAGCCACCCCGTCGAGTTCGCAAAGGGCTTCGACGACGGTCAGCCGCAACAATTGATGCAAGCGTTGTTCGGCGGACGCGAACGCCCCTTGCTGCAAGAGAAGATAACTATGGTCGATAGTCTCCACCGCGACTTCGACCAACGCTGATACGTCGCGGGCCGTCGCCTTGGCCACCACGTCGAAAGCCCTTTCCACGGCGTCTTCCAAGATGCCGGTCTCAAGCTGGGTCTCCATCACCGCGCGATTGCGGCGAAACGGCAAGACAACGCTTCTTGCCTGGGACGGCGGTTTTTTTGGCGGTTTCGTCATATCAGCATATGGGCCCCAACGCGCATAAATGGCCCCCGGGACGTCTCGCCCCTTCCCTGATCGCCCTAACCATGCCAAGACCCGCGGCTCGCGTCTATGGTTGCGGCGCAATTGAAGTCTTGCATTGGCGAAATTGATCCATGGCTGTCAATCTGTTGTCCTTAGAAGATATTCGTTTGAGCTTTGGCGGCGACGCCCTGCTCGACGGGGCCGCATTGACGGTCGCCAGCGACGCGCGCATCGCGCTCGTTGGGCGCAATGGATCGGGCAAATCGACCTTGTTGAAGATCGCCGCCGGGATCATCGACCATGACGCCGGCGCCCGTTATGTCGATCCGAAGTGCACGGTGGCGTATTTGCCCCAGGAACCGGATTTCGGCGACCGCGCCGCCATTGTCGACGTGGTCACCGGCGACTTGCCCGACGCCATCGATCCGGGGATCGGCTTGCGGGTGATGCATGAACTCGGGCTCGTCCCGGACGCGGCCACGGCGACCTTGTCCGGCGGCGAAGCGCGCCGCGTCGCCATCGCCCGCGCTTTCGCCCATGACCCTGACGTCTTGTTGATGGACGAACCCACCAACCACCTCGACATCGCCATGGTGGAATGGCTCGAAGGCGCGCTGCGCAATAGCCGCGCCGGGCTCGTGTTGATCAGCCACGATCGTCGCCTGCTGGAAAAAATCACCACGGAAACCGTATGGATCGACCGTGGCCGCACCAGGCACTTAAGCCAGGGCTTCGCTAGTTTTGAGGCTTGGCGCGACAAAGCCTTGGAGGAAGAAGCCGCCCACGCCCATAAGCTCGACCGCAAGATCGCTATGGAGGAGGACTGGCTGCGCTATGGCGTCACCGCCCGGCGCAAACGCAATGTCCGACGGCTCGCCGACTTGCATCAATTGCGGCTCGACCGAAAGACCGCCCGCAAGGCCCCTGGTCAAGTGACGTTCTCCGTCAACGAAGCCGGGCGTTCCAGCAAGCGCCTGATCAAAGCGGACAAGATCAGCAAAGCCTTCGACGGTCGGCCCATCGTCAAAGACTTCTCGATTGAAATCGCCGCCGGCGACCGGGTCGGCCTGGTCGGCCCCAATGGCGCGGGAAAAACCACGTTGTTGTCGATGCTGACCGGCGTTCTCGCCCCCGATCAAGGCGACGTCGCCCTCGGCGCCAGCGTCGCCATGGTCTCCCTCGATCAGAAGCGCGCGGCGTTGAACCCAAATGACCGGGTCGCCGACGCCATCACCGATGGGCGCGGCGACTGGGTCGAAATCGGCGGCCAGAAAAAACACTCCGCGGCTTATTTGAAAGATTTTCTATTCGCGCCTGAGCAATTCCGCTCGCCGATCACCGCCCTTTCCGGCGGCGAACGCGGCCGCCTCGCGCTCGCCGCGGCCCTCGCCAAGCCGTCGAACCTATTGGTCCTCGACGAACCGACCAACGATCTCGACCTTGAAACCTTGGACCTGCTTGAAGAATTGCTCGCTGACTATCAGGGTACGTTGTTATTGGTGAGTCACGATCGCAGTTTTCTCGACCGCATCGCCACGTCGGTGATCGCGCTGGGCGACGCGCCCGGCGAATGGATCGAATATGTCGGCGGCTATAGCGACATGACCGAGCAGCGCCGCCTCGCCGGCCGCGCGAAGACCGGCCCAGCGAAAACAGGCTCATTGAAGACTGGCTCAGCGAAAATTGGCGCGGCGGACAAACAGAGTTCCGGCGGCGCGCAAACGCCGGCGGCGCGCGTCAAATTAAGCTATAAAGAAAAATTCGCCCTCGAACAATTGCCCGGCAAGATCGCCGCTCTCGAACAAGAGATCGAAGCCCTGCGCGCCGCCCTCGCCGATCCGACGCTGTTTGAAAGCGACGGCGCGGCGTTCAACAAGAAGGCCGCGCGGCTGGAAGCGGCGGAGCAAGAATGCGCCGCCGCGGAGGAAGAATGGCTCGAGCTTGAAATGAAACGCGAAGAGATCGACGCGAACGGCTAGGCGAAAATCGCCACTGACTGCCGTCCGGCGATCACCGCGACGCCGTCTGTGTTCCAGACATACATGTTTTGGCTCGAATACCCGTCGACGGCGTGTTCGGCGCAGGACTGCATCAACCACCACCCGTCCGTGGTGGTCGGCGCGTCGACAAGGAAATTCAAATGCCAATTGATCGAGGAAATCGGCTTGAACTCGGTGAACATGGGCAACATCGCCGGCGGCGGCATGTCCGCTAGCGCCAATAGCGCCGTCGACGACGGCGGCGTCTCGTTGCGATGACGCACCCAGATGTAATGGTCGTACTCTGAGGATCCCGTGATCGGACGCGCGCCTTTGGCGAGGCGCGGTTCAAAATGCTGCGTGAACGCCGGTCCCACGCCGCCATGGAAAAAATCCTCCGACTGATCGTAGGACGGCACGTCGGGCGCGGCGACGAGGTTGAGGTCAAACTGCGACTCGCGCCCCGCGCCGAAGGTGAAGACGGCGCGGCCCGCAAGGCCTTTTTCGCCGTAGAGATCGGCGCCGACGAAGAGCGCCGACTTGCCTTGCCGCAAAACTTCCGCGCGAACTTTGATCGGTCCGCTCGCCGGGCCGATGAAACTGACCTGAGCGGAACGCAGCGGCGGCGGAGCATCGACAACGCGCAAGGCCGCTTCGAGACAGACCGCCGCGGTCAATCCGCCATAAAGCGTGCGCCCTTGGCGCCAATCATCAGGAACCGTGACTGAGCCTTCACCGTCGGCGAAGGTCATCGCGTCCATTAATTCAGGAAAAGTCGTGGGCATAGATCACCGTCGAGGCTGAAACATTCCGTAGCAATGCCCAGCAGGTGTCGATTGCGCCGCTGCTTCGCAAGTGCTTTTTGCAGTTGCAATAATTTTCCGCCGTCCGTCGGACGATTAGAACAGGCACCACACGCCGTAACAGCGATCCAGAACATAGCGGAAAAACAAGAACATCACGCCATCGAAGACCGCCAATAAGGTCAACATCGGCAATGCGATATATTTCAGCATCATGCCGAACCCGGCTCTGGTGAGCCGCGGACTGGGCAAGCGATGCCCCATTATCGTTTGTGTTTCCCGGCGAAGCATATCACCTCGAATAGATGGATTCGGGCATGACGATAAATGGCGTCGCCGCGGAATGGGACCGCGCGCCAGCGGGCCTTTGGGCCTCGGACGCCGCCGCCGCGGATTTTATCGCCTATCAACAGGACTACGCCTATGGCGAAGCGCTGGCCGAGCGCGGGGTCGTCATCCGCCGGGTGCGGTTGTTTCATGTCGGCATCTGCGTCGGGCTCGCCCAGGTGCAGATCCGCCGGCTCTTCGGCGCCTTCACCCTCGGGTTGATCGTGCGCGGACCGGTCTGGCTTGATTCAACTCTGTCCGATGGCGTCAAAGCTGATTGCTATGACGCCTTGCACGCCACTGCGCCCCTGGAAGGTCTATCTGGCCTGATCATTCTGCCGGAATCCGATGACGCCGCCGCCGCTGCGGGCGCAGGCATGCAACGGATCATGGGCGGCTATCATACGGTCTTGTGGGATTTGCGCCCGGACGAGGACGCCTTGCGCCAAGGCCTCGCCGGCAAATGGCGTAATCGCTTGGTCGCCGCGGAGAAAGCCGGCCTGACGGTGACGCCAATTTCGAAAAGCCCGGACAAATACGCATGGCTTTTGAATGAAGAAGCCCAGCAACAGCGGACCGTGGGTTATCGCGCCATGCCCCTCGACTTGACCCCGGCGTTCCATCGCCACGCCGGCAAAGGCGCCGTGATCGCCCTGCAAGCCAAACAAAACGCCGAAACCGTGGGGGCGATGCTGTTTTTGCGCCACGGACCGTGCGCCACCTATCATATCGGCTGGGCCAATGAGGCGGGCAAGCAGCTGAACGTCCACAACTTATTATTGTGGCGCGCCGTGGCGATGCTGAAAAAGGCGGGCGTAGAAATCGTCGACCTTGGCGGCGTGAACACTGATTTCAACCCGGGAATCGCGCGTTTCAAGATCGGTGTCGGCGGCGCGGTCACCAGTCTATGCGGGGCCTGGAGCCGCGGTCCGCGCTGGCGCGCTCGGCGCTCGCCGAAATCCCTCCACCCTGTTGCCGCCTAACAGTTTTTGCCGCGCGGTTAATCGTGTATGCTGGTCGATCAGCAGCGGCCTTGGACTATCGCGTCCGTCGCCGCGGCGCCGCAAATTGGGGTGGGCGATGCGGGACTATAGAAATGCAGAAGAGCTGGCGCGGGATGAAGAGACGTCGCGCAGCGCACGCTTCGCCAACGCCATCGGCGCACGCTTGAAAGGCGTCGCTGCGCGCATGAGCTCGAATGACCGCGCTCCGCGAAAAGACTACGCCGCCGGCGCAAGCGCGAAGCAAGCCGCAGCGTCAGAAACCGCTGCGCTTATCGCGCCATCGCCAGCGCCGGACTTTTCATCCCAGCCAGTCTCCCAGCCGGTTTCCCAGCCAGTTTCCCAATCCATGTCTCAACCAGCGCGGCAGGCGGCGGCCGCCGCCGATTCGACGCGTCACGCTGGACGGCGCTCGGCGCCGCCA
>CAYWWL010000102.1:0-7319 GCA_964461925.1 uncultured Caulobacterales bacterium
GCCGGGTCTCGCCGAATTTCAACAATTGGTCGGTGACCATCTGCGCCAGGTCGGCGGGCACGGCGAAGCCGACGCCGACGGAGCCGCCGGTTTGGGAATAGATCGCCGTGTTTACGCCGACCACTTTGCCGGCCATGTCGAACAAGGGACCGCCGGAATTGCCGCGATTGATCGCCGCGTCGGTCTGGATGAAGTCGTCGAAGCTGCCCGCATCGATGTCGCGGTTACGCGCCGAGACGATGCCTTTGGTGACGGTGCCGCCAAGGCCGAACGGATTGCCGATGGCGAACACGTCTTCGCCGACCCGCAATTTGTCCGAATCGCCGAACGACACGAACGGCAACCGGGTGCCATTGGTCTCCAGCTGGACAATCGCTAAATCCGTCTCGCGGTCCGCGGCGCGCACTTGGCCATTGAACTCGCGACCGTCATTCAGCGTCACTTTGATGTCGTCGGCGTTGTCGATCACGTGATTATTGGTGACGACGATGCCCGATGGATCGATGATGAAGCCGGAGCCGAGGGACACGCCCGGGCTGGCCAATTTTTTCTGCATCCGCCCCGCCGCGCCGGACAGCTGCACGCCGCCGACCCGTTGCGAGGAGGAGATATTGACCACCGCTGGCGACAGGTCTTCGACCAATTCCGGCAATCCGCGCGTCGTGCGCGCCGCGTCAGCCGGCGCCGCGACCAAGACGCTCGCCGCCAAGACCGCGAGCCCCGTCGCTCGAAGCGTCTGCTTTGTCCAATTCAATGACGTCCCGCCCATAACCATCGTCGCCTCGCTTGATACACCGGCGCACATAGCGCGCTGCAACTTCACCATCCCCACGCCGCCGTTCTAATTCTCAACGGCTAGCCAGGTATCACTAATCCCTCATCGGATAGCTTACAGCGGATGAGGTTAATGCAAAGACCAAAATCGTCCAACAGTGCGCCGACGCCCCGGCGATTGGCCCGCCTGGCGCGTCACGCCGGCGCAGAATCACGAAGGGCGCGCCAATGGCGCGCCCTTCGGTCTTTTTGCATGCCTTATTGCGACGCCCGGCTAGCCATTAGCGGCCGCCATTCAAGTCACTGAAATACCTAAAGAATTCGCTGTCCGGCGAGAGCAGAATGGTTGTGTCGCCTTTCTGCAACGCCTCCTCATAGGCGAGCAGAGAGCGATAGAACGCGAAGAATTCCGGATCCGCGCCATAGGCGTTGGCGAAAACGGCGTTGCGCTCGGCGTCCGCCTGACCGCGAATTTTCTGGCTCTCTTCCTCGGCTTCAGCGCGAATCTCCGTCGCTTGACGGTCGGCCTGGGCCTGAACCTGCTGCGCCGCCTCATTGCCCTCGGCGCGGATTAGCGCCGCCAGCTGGTTCCGTTCGGTGATCATCCGCTGGAACACCGCGAGACTGTTCTGCGGCGGCAGATCGGCGCGGCGAATCTTCACGTCGACGATTTCGACCCCGAGGCGCGAGGCGCTTTGTCCAAGCAGGTCTTTGATGCGCAACATCAAAGCCGCCCGTTCGTTGGAGACGATGTCCTCGACGCTGACCTCGCCGAGCACCCGGCGGACGGTCTGGTTCATTAGCGAGCTTAGCGTCGCCTCGCCGTTATCTTCCGTACGCGCCGCTTCATAGAAGCGCTGCGGATCGACGATCTTGTAGCGCGCGAAGGCGTCGACCCGGAGCCGCTCCTGGTCGTTGGCGATGATCTCGATCTCTTCTTGGTCGAGCTCGCGATTGCGCTTGTCGATGAAGGTGACCGACTCCGCGATCGGCACTTTGAACTTCAAGCCGGCCTCGGTGTAGCGGGCTTTGGGTTCGCCGAACCGCAGGACGATGGCCGAATGGGTTTCCGGCACGATGAAAGCGGCGCTGCTGACGATGATCAATGCGAGAAAACCGCCGACGATAAGAATAGGTGCGAATGCGCGTCCCATTACTGGCCTCCTTGATTGGAATTCCGGCCCAATTCATTGAGCGGCAGGTACGGCACCACGCCCGAACCGGCGTCGTCTTCGACGATGATTTTGTTCATGTCGCCGAGCACTTCTTCGACGGTCTCCAGATACATCCGCTGACGGGTGACTTCCGGCGCCTTTTGGTACTCGGTCAGGATCGCTGTGAAGCGTTCCGCTTGACCGCGGGATTCAGCGGTGACCCGGGCGGAGTAGCCGCGGGCGTTTTCGAGAATTCGCTGGGCTTCGCCGCGCGCTTCGGGAACGATCTTGTTGGCGTAGGCGCGCGCCGAATCGATCGCCCGCTGCTTGTCTTGGTCAGCCGCCTCCACGTCGAGGAAGGCGTCATTGACCTCTTGGGTCGGCGGGTCGGTCTTGGTCAAGTTGACCTCGGTCACCTCGATGCCGGCTTCATACTGATCAAGCGAGGCTTGAATCAGATTGCGCGTTTCCGACTGCACCGTGGTGCGGCCGGAGGTCTGCACGAAGTCGAGCGAGTTACGGCCCACCACTTCGCGGATCGACGCTTCGGCCACGGCGCGCACGACGCGCTCTGGATCGTCGACATTGAACAGGAATTGGGCCACGCCCGGCAGACCGCTTTCGGTCTGCAGCTCCGGTTTGATCTTATACTGAACGACCATGGCGATATCGACGATATTCTTGTCGCCGGTCAGCATCAGGCCTTCGCCTTGATTGCCGCGGCGTTGCGCCGTCGGAATATTGAGCCGGCGGATGGTGCCGACATTGACGACTTTGGCGTCCTGCACCGGCGCTGGGATATGCCAATTAAGGCCAGACGGCGTGACCGTGTCGAATTCGCCAAACGTGGTGACCACGCCAAGCTCGCCCGCATCGACGGTGTAGAAGCCGGACACGCCCCACAAGCCGAGAATCGCCAGGCCGGCGAGACCAAGGGTCCGACCATTGAGTTCCGGCCCTTTCCGGCCGCCGCGACCGCCGCCGCCGCCGGAGCGCGGAAACGCCCGCTTCAAGCGCTGGCGCGAGGCCTGCAGCAATTCTTCAAGGTCAGGCGACTCGCCGCCGCGCCCGCCGCCTTGGCCATTATTGCCGCCATTGGGCGGTTGTCCCCATGGGCCCTTGGTCGGGCCGCCATTGCTTCCGGAATTATCTTGCCAGGGCATTCATGTTCCTCTTCCGTTGAACGTGTCGGACGGCGTCTCGGGCCGTCTTGGACGCCAATCCCGCCGACTGGCTATGAGCCGGCATTGCGCGTCCGAAAAAAATCCTCATGGGTCCGGGGTTTCGGACGCCTCTCGACTGCCTATATATGCCGCCACGCGCAAGGTGCAATGCGCGTTTCGTCACCGATGATATAGTTCAAATGCCAGAAAACTCATTAACGTTCCGTGTTCGCGCCGCGTTGCGCGAGATTTCCGCGCCGAACCCCGCGTCGGACAAGCCTGGGCGCGACCTCGTCAGCGCCGGATTGATCTCCGATATTTTGGTGTCGCCCGCAGGGGTGGCGAAAATCACCGTGCCGCCGGCCATTCGCGACAATGGCGCCGTCGCCGAAGCAATCGACGCGGCCGTCAGCGCCATTGACGGGATCGCGCGCACCGTGATCGCCGCTCCAGCAGCCCCCCAGCAGCAACCAGGATCCGACGGCCACAGCAATCCGCTCGGTTTGCGCGGGCCCGGCAATGGCCCCAAAAAGGCCCGCATCGAAGCGGACGGGAACGCCCTCGCCGAGGTCGGCAAGATCGTCGCCATCGCGTCCGGCAAAGGCGGGGTCGGCAAATCCACCTTCGCCGTCAATCTCGCCGTCGCCCTTAACGCCGCCGGGTTGCGCGTGGGCCTGCTCGACGCGGACATCTATGGCCCGTCGCTACCGACCATGCTCGGCGTAGACGCTCCGAAGCCGTCGAAAACCGAGGCCGGCATTATGCCGATCGAGGCTCATGGCCTCGCCACAATGTCGATCGGATATTTGGTGAGCGCAGAGAAAGCCTTGGCCTGGCGCGGCCCCATGGTGATGGGCGCAGTGCGGCAAATGATCAATGACGTGGCATGGGGACCGCTCGACGTGATGATCGTCGACACCCCGCCCGGCACCGGCGACGCGCATCTCACCCTGGCGCAGATGAAGCGCGGCGCTCGGCCTTTGCTTGACGGCGCGGTGATTGTCTCGACGCCCCAGGAGCTGGCCCTCGCGGACGTGCGTCGCGGGGTCGAGTTCTTTCGCAAGGTGAACGCGCCGATCCTCGGCGTTGTCGAAAACATGGCCTGGCTGGAGACCGCGGACGGCGGCAAGCAATATTTGTTCGGCGAAGGCGGCGCGGAACGCGCGGCCGCGGCGCTCGGCGCGCCTTTCCTCGGCGCCGTGCCGATTATTCCCGAGCTGAGGATCGCCGCAGACGCCGGCGCGCCCCCGGGAAGCGAATCCGGTCGCGACGGTTTGACCGCGCCATTCGACGCGCTCGCCGCGCGCTTGATCGAAGACTTGAAGATTAAATCCTAAATGGTCGGGCGCTAGCCGTTCACGGCTCTCTCGGCGTCGATCTCGTCCTCGGTCCACTTGGTCAACGTGTCGCCAAGAACGCCGGCGTGGATCGGCTTGACCAGATGATCGTTCATGCCGGCGGCGAAAAAGCGCTCGCGGTCCTCCGGCTGGCAGAAGCTGGTCACCGCGACGATCGGCGTCGGCGCGCGGCCTTTCTCGACCTCAAATCGACGGATGCGTTCGGTCGCCGCGACGCCGTCGAGGCGCGGCATGGAAATGTCCATCAACACCAGCGCATAGGCGCCGACTTGATACATGGCCACTGCTTCGGCGCCGTTTTCGGCGAAGTCGACGCGAAACGCGTTCTTGTCGATGAGATTGTCGATCACCAGGCGGTTGACGTCATTGTCTTCGGCGACCAGGACCGAGCAGCGACCGTCGTCGGCCGAGGGCGCGACTCTAGGCGCCGTCATTGGCGTTGGCGCGGGCTCGGCGTCGACCGGCGTCGGTCCGGCGTACGCTCCGTCAACGACCTCTGCTGGCGCGTCCAGGCGCTGGGCTCGTTCGATCGGCACGCGCACGATGAAGCACGCGCCCTCGCCGACCGTGGATCGCACCTCGATCGTTCCGCCATGGGCGTGAACGATCCGTTGGCAGATCGATAAGCCAAGGCCCGTGCCTTCGTGCCGCCGCGTCGACGAATTGTCGACTTGGGTGAAGTCGTCGAATATCCGCGCCAGATCCTCGGCCGGAATGCCGATCCCTTGGTCTTCGACTTCAAACACCAGCGTTTCGCCGTCGGCGTTCATCTCCGTGGCGAAGCGCGCCGTGACGACGCCCGCATCGGAGAATTTCACGGCGTTGCCCACAAGATTGACCAAGACCTGTCGCAGCCTTTTTTCGTCCGCGACAATCCAATCTGGCGTCCCTGGGTCGAGATGAAATTGGAGGCCGACGCCCTTGGCGTCGGAGATGAAGCCGAGCATTTTCGACAAATCGCCGGTAAACTCGCGCAACGACATCGGCTCCGGCGTAATCGTCATGCCGCCCGCCTCGATCTTCGAATAATCGAGAATGTCGTTGATCACGTCGAGCAAGGCCCGCCCTGACCGGCTGATGGTCGCAACATACTCTCGCTGGTCCGCGTCGAGGTCGGTGCGCGCCAGCACGTCCGCCATGCCGACCACGCCATTCATTGGCGTACGAATTTCATGGCTCATATTGGCGAGGAAGGCGGACTTCGCCTGATCCGCCGTTTCAGCGCGCTCCTTGGCCTCGAGAAGCGCTTCCGCCGCAGCGCACATTTCATTGCGGAACACCGACGCGCCGACGCAAGCGAAGACGGCTGTCGCGCTCATGCCGAAATAGAGGACGGTGAAGTCGATCACGATGTCGTCGACCATGGCGGTGGCGTTCGGGTGGACGCCGAAGAAATGAACATAGCTGAAGACCGCGACAGTCGCCGCCGCGCACAGGCCGCCATAGATCGGTCCCAAAGACAATGACAAGGTCAAGACCAACGCGATCATCAACAGAACAGGCGCGCCGATCAGCGTGCCGCCGGAGATCACCAACCCGGTAAGGCAAACGAACGCAAAGCCGCCGAGGACCATGGTGAGCGTTTGCCTATTCGCGATCAAAGCGCCGAGCATCGGGCCGAACAGGCAGACCAGCGCCCCGACAAGCCCGGACATCACTGGCACGAAATAAGTCTCGAGATAGCCCCAATTGATGATCGAGACGCCGATGCCCGCAGCGCCGGCGAGCAGGCAAAACACGGATAAAGATCGCTGGCCGGCGACGCCCAACACGTCATCCTGATTGGACAGCGGCCAATACAACCTGATTATGCGCACAAGGATGTCCAGCAAAGCCCGCAACCCCAACCGTCGACAAGCGCTCGACGGCGGCGCCGACGAGAGCCTTCACAAGCGCAAAGTGTGCCGCCAAACAATTAAGGATGCTTGAACCATGACGCGACCGCCTTGCGCGCATCGGGAAAGGTTCTGTTTACGACGCCGACGACGAATGATCGTGCACGATCCGCCACAAACCGCCGATTCGGCGCATCACCAAGGTGAAGGCGCCGGTGGACGTCTCGCCGTCGCGATCGAGGCGATAGCCGCCGACCACTAAGGCGAGATCGCTGGAGAGCATCTCCACGTCGAGCCGTTCGAAGGAGAGATCGCCCATATCCTTGCGGCCGCCGTCGCCGTAACGCTCCTTGTACCGCGCCATCGTCTGGCGCCATCCGGTGACGACGGTGTCGCCGGAGACGAAACGGACCGCGGGATCGCGCCAATAGCCTTGCATAAAGGCTTCGAGATCGCCCTCGTTCCAGGCCGCCATATGCGCTCGCAGCACCGCTTCGATCACCGCTTCGGGGCGCCGCCCCGACGCCGCGGCGCCGCTTTGCGCTTCAGCTGCGACGAAGGCGGGGGATTGCTCCGGCGGGCCGCCGACGAGATGGCCAGGGCGCGCGCCCACCCGCACCGCTGGCGCAACGCGAGTCTGGCGAATGTCCGAGGTCAAATGCACCGGCCCCGCCCCCGCGCTCGGCGCGGCGTTGGCGATTTTCGTCTCTGGTTCAGCCGGCTCGGGCGCTGGCGTCGGCGCAGCGACGGGCGGCGCTTGCAGTTCGCCGCGCAGCCGTTCGCGAACCGGCGGCAAAGGCTCCGCCGGGACGATCAGTTGTTTTGCCGTGTCCGCAGCAGGGTTCTGCGGCGCGTCCGGGGGCGACGCCCGCGTCGGCGCAACGTCCGATGGCGGAGCGTCGGACGCCGGATCAGCGCTTGCGCGCCCGCTGACCGCGCTGTCGTCCGGCGCTTGCTCGACTTGAACTTGTTCGGCCTGAACTTGTTGGGCTTGGACTTGTTGGGCCTGAATTTTCGCGACCAGCGGCTCTTGGA
>CAYWWL010000103.1:0-7276 GCA_964461925.1 uncultured Caulobacterales bacterium
TTGAAAACCAATATGGGCCATATTATGCTGCCCACAGGCATTCATGCATCCACTAATCTTGATGTGTAAATGACTTTCCTCAATCAAAGCAGGATATTCTTCGGCAATCACTTCTTCCAACTGCCCCGCTAATCCGGTACTATTGGTCACTGCCAAATTGCAAGTATCCGTTCCTGGGCAAGCCGTGATGTCGGCGATGCTATTAAACCCTGGTTGAGCCAAACCAAGTTCCGACAAGCCATTGTACAAGGTCGCCGTCTTTTCGAACTTATCAAACAAACCCATGTCGTTACGCCTGTTGTTTTTTGATTTCGTGGATCGCGTCGACGAGCTCGCCGATGGTCCGCGTTTCTGAGATCGTGTTGACTGGAATCGAGATGTCATAGGTGTCTTCGACGTCCATCACGATGTCGAGGACGCTGACGCTGTCGATCTCCAGGTCCGCCACCAGATCCGTGTCGCGGGTCAGCTTGACGTTCTGGTGGTTCAAGGGATCGAGCAAGCTGCAGATCTTGCGAAACACCAAGTCGTCGTCTTCTTGTATGCCGTTGCCATCAATGCCAGCCATGCCGGTCACCATTCTTTCCGTTTTAGTCGATCGGTTGTCTTCTTCGTGCGGTCGTCGTCGTTTGGTCGTCGTCGGTCGGTTGTCGTCGTTCGGTCGTTCGTCAGCGGTTGCGTTCTGCCTCGCCGGCCCCGGCCACGTCGCGCCGAAGTCGTTCCTTTTAGCGGATTTTTCGGGATCGCAACACCGTTGCGGTCCATACGCCCCTTTTAGCCGCAAGCCAATATCGGAAAAAGGGGGCGGATCACAAATGCCCTTCGTCGCGATACCAGCGCAATGTCGTCTCAAATCCCTCCGACAGGCTGGTTCGCGGCGTCCAGTCGGTGGCCGCGCTCAACAGATTATGCCGCGCCACCCAGTCGGGATGGAATAATTCGTCGACTTTGCTGCGCGACACGAAGGTGGCTTCGCCGCGCAATTTGCCGATCGTCTCCGCCGCCATGGCTTGGGCCAATAACAGCGCGCGCGGGGCGCGAAACCGCAACGGCTTTTTCCCCATGACCGCGCCAAGGGTCGCGCCGATCTCGGTCCAGGCGCGGCCGTCGGCCGAGTCGTCGCCGATTTCATAGGTCTCGCCCGGCGCGGCGTCGCGCGCGGCCGCCTCGATCGCGGCGACGAGATCGCCGACATAGAGGATCGAGGCCATCGCCGGGGTCGCCGACGCCGGTTCCGGGGCGATCCCGAGCCGGACCATTTTGAAGAACGGCAAGGTCGCCATGTCGCCAGGGCCGTAGATCGCCGGGGCGCGCAGGATCAGCGCCCCGTCGGCCCCGGTCTCGCCGAGGACGGCGGTTTCGCTGTCGGCCTTGGATTTGGCGTAGTCGGACAAAGGGTGGCGCGCGGCGATCGACGAGATATGGACGAAAAAGCCGCCGGCGTCCCGGGACGCGGCGGCGGCGGCGGCCGCGCCGCGGACATTGGCGGCGTGGAACTCCTCCGGACCCATGGCGTGGGTGCGCGCGGCCAAATGGATCGTCACGTCCGCGCCCTTGGCCATCTCCGCCAGGGCTGCGCCGTCGTCGAGATCGCCCTTGATAACGGTCAGCCGACCGGCCGGGGCGTGGTTCTTCAATGCGGTGAGTTTCTCAGGGGCGCGGGCGAGGGCGCGCACCGCTGCGCCTTGGTCGAGGAGATGTCGAACCAGGTGATCGCCGACAAAGCCGGTGGCGCCGGTGACGGCGACGACCTCAAGCGCGCGTTGCGTCACACGCTCGCTTCCGCCAAAGCCTGGGCTGGCGGGATCTCAGGACCGGCGAAGGCGCCGGTGAGATATTTCTGCTTCACCTTCGCGCGGGAAAGCTTGCCCGACGACGTCATCACCATGGAATGCGGCCGCGCCAGGACGATCTCCGCCGGCGCGCCGGCCGCCGATTGCACGGTCTTGGCGATGTCGCGCTTCAATTGCGTGAGGTCTTCCGCGGTCATGCCGCCGCGGCGCTCGACCACGACGACGATGCGCTCGGTGACGCCATTGTCGACCGAGAACGCCGCGACGCCATTGCGTCTTACGCCGCGCTCTTCTTCGACGGCCCATTCAATGTCTTGCGGCCAAATGTTCCGCCCATTGATAATAATCAGGTCTTTGGCCCGACCGGTGATGACGATCTGGCCGTTCAAGCGATAGCCCATGTCGCCGGTGTTCAGCCATTCGCCGTCATACATGGCTTCGGTCGCGGCGTCGTCGCTGAAATAGCCTGGCGTGAGGCTCGGGCCTTTGATGAAGACGCGGCCGACGACGCGTTCGTCAGCTGGCTGATCGTTATCGTCGCGCACTTCGATGCCGTGGCCCGGCAGCGCGCTGCCGCACAAGACGAAACCGCGGCGATGTTCTTCGGACGTCAACGCCGAGGCGGGCTGAGCGATGCCGGAGCGATTGAAATGGCGCATGTCGACATAGTCGACTTCCACCGGCGCGCCCATCTCGGTGAAGGTGATGGCCAAGGTCGCTTCGGCCATGCCGTAGCTTGGCAGGAAGGCGTTCGGATTGAAGCCCACCGGCGCGAAGGCTTCGGCGAAGGCTTTCAAGGCTTCCGGGCGGACCATGTCGGCGCCGATGCCGGCGACGCGGATCTTCGACAGATCGATGGTGCCAGGCTCGACCCGGGCGGCGCGTTTGGCGGCGAGTTCATAGCCGAACGACGGGCTATAGGTCGCCGTAGCGCCCGATTGGGTCATCAAACGCAGCCATAGGAGCGGCCGACGGACGAAATCCGACGTGGCGATGAAATCGGTGCCGACGCCGGCGAACATGGGCGACAAGGCGAAGCCGATCAGCCCCATGTCGTGATACAACGGCAACCAGCTGACCGCATGGTCGGAGTCGGTAAGCTTCAGGCCTTGCTCGGTGATGCCGTGCAAATTGGCGGTCACGGAGTTTTGCGTGCCGATCACGCCTTTCGGCGCGCTGGTCGAACCTGATGAATACTGAATATAGCAGCCTTCGTCGGCGCGGAACGCTTCCGGCGGCGTGACGCCAACGGATAATTTGCCGAGGTCGTCGAACGAGAACGCGGCGATGTCCGGCAAGCCGTCGATCGACTCTTCCAAAAAGCCCTTGAGGTTCTCCGGGCCGACCACGGCCGAGGCGCCGGAGCCCAGCGCCATCAGGCGGATCTGCTGCAGATAGCCTTCTTTGCCGCCGAGGTTTACCGGTAACGGCATCGGAGCCGGCATCAGCCCGGCGTATTGGCAGGCGAAGAACGTGGTGATGAAATCAGGGCTGGTCTCGGCGACCACGCCGATCCGGGCGCCGCGTTCGAACCGCGCGCCGAGGCGCAATGCGAGCGCTTTCGCGCGCTCGACAAGCTCCGCATAGCGCAGATCGCCTACGATCTCGCCGCGAACATCGAAAAACCGAAAACCATTGCCGCCCGTCGCAGCCGCTTCTAACGCAGCCGACAACGTCCCGAACGCCGGCTCTCCGGCGATTGAGTTTTCGTCAAACATAGACGCCGGCCGCTCCGCATCTGCCACTACATCCATCAACGCCCCCACCCACGGATAGCGCTGCCCCAAGGACCGATGATATTGTTTAGAACGCCGAAAGCCAACTTTTTATCCGATTGAGCCATGAAAAACGTTCTACCCGCCGTCGATCCATCGCAGCTGTGCGAGCGCGCTTGGCTTTGGAGCATCACCTTCAATCCTCCCCAACGCGGCGCTTAAACCCGCCTAACCTCTTTGTTTCGCGTCCTTTGCGGCTCGACTTCTTCGCCCGCGTCGCCGCATTGCAACACATGCTAAGGCAATTAGCAGAATTGGCGCCACGACAAGTCGCCGTAAATACCTCCGCACGAGAGAAATTGGAAGTAGGTCGTTTCGGTTGCGATTTCGCTGTTGCACCGTGGCCGAAATACGCCATCGCCTAAGGATGCGTCAAAATGGAATGGTCGACTGGCTTGGCCTTGACGTATGCTCGCCATTAGAGAACACAGCAACGACGATATCCGGCGACGTTCAGGGCGGGGTCGGAGCGATTGTCGTCAGCGACGCGCCATGCGCCAGCGCGCGCCATGTCGCAGGGGCGTTGTTCCATAGGCCAGGGCGCCTCGGGGGCCAGGGCGCCTTTGGGGCGGGGACCAGGGAGAAGACGGATGAACATTTTTATCGGCTACAAAGCCTGGAAAGAGCAGAATTACCTGCTGAACCGGATGACGTTCGACGATCTCGTTCGCGCCTATATCACCTATCCGGCGATTCAGGTGTACGCCGTGCTGATCATTGGTTGTTTAATCGCCGCGGCGATGACCTTCACCTCGTTATGGGCGACGGCGTTCGCCTTCGGCCTCGGCGCGTTTTTATTCCCGATCGCCTGGTACGTGTTGCACCGGTTCGTCCTGCACGGCTCGTGGATGTATAAGACGCCGCATCTGGCGCGGCTGTGGAAGCGCGTGCACTACGACCACCACCGATTCCCGAACGATCTGTCGGTGCTGTTCGGCGGTCTGCACACCACATTGCCGACCATCGTCTTGGTCGCCGGTCCCGCTGGCTGGCTGATCTCCGGCGTCGCCGGCGCTGGCGCGGCCATCGCCGGCACCCTGGTGATGACCTGCATCACCGAATTCTTGCATTGCGGCCAGCACCTCGCCTTTGAACCGAAATCGACGTTCTGGAAGGTGATGAAGGAGCGTCATTTGGCGCATCACTTCCATAATGAGCACGGCAATTACGGCATCACTGAATTCGTCTGGGATCGCGTGTTCGGCACTTTCTACCGCACCCAAGAGGACGCGCCGCGCACCCGCACGGCCCGCAATCTCGGCTATGACGCGGAAATGGCGAAGAAATACCCTTGGGTGAAAGAGTTAACCGACGCCGAAGGCGCGCGTCCCGGCCGCGGCGAGGCCAGCGCCGCTTAATTGCAGGGCGTCGCCCCGGCGACATCGGCATCGTTTCGCCGCCGAAGCTGCTTGCGCCGGCCTCTGAGCCGCGCGTCGGCGGGCTTTGTCTTACCGCAAAAGTAACTTTTGGTTGATTTTGCCACGCGGCTTTGCCACTTTCCGCGCGGCATTACGGGGGCCGTTTGAAGCGCGAGCGCACACATGCGTGTGTGGCGCGGCCATTTCGGCGACATCCTCGCACCATCCATAGAACGGTAACTTATCGACCCACGTCCCGTTGTTCTTGTTCAGCGGCGTATTGCGTTTGGGATGTGTCGATGGGGAAAGGAAACGAAAATGATGAGCTTTGCGCTGATTCTCGGGGCCGGCCTTTTGGCGATCCTGTACGGCGTCTTCACGATCCAATCGGTCATGGCGTTGCCCGCCGGCAACGACCGCATGAAGGAAATCGCCGCCGCGATTCAAGAAGGGGCGCAAGCCTATCTTAATCGGCAATACACCACCATCGCGATCGCCGGCGCCGCCGTGTTCGCGGTGTTGATCCTAATTCTCGGCCTGGTCGCCGCTGGCGGCTTCGCCATCGGCGCGATCTTGTCCGGCGTCGCCGGCTATGTCGGCATGCTGGTGTCGGTGCGCGCGAACGTGCGGACCACGGAAGCGTCGAGCCAAGGCCTCGACAAAGGCCTGTCGGTCGCGTTCCGCGCCGGCGCCGTGACCGGCATGTTGGTCGCAGGCTTCGCCTTGATCGGCCTCGCCGGCTATTATGCGCTGCTCACCCAAGTGGTCGGCGTCGAGCCGGAAAGCCGCACCGTGGTCAACGGCCTTGTGTCCTTGTCCCTCGGCGCGTCGCTGATCTCCGTGTTCGCGCGTCTCGGCGGCGGCATCTTCACCAAAGGCGCCGACGTCGGCGGCGATATGGTGGGCAAGGTCGAAGCCGGCATCCCGGAAGACGATCCGCGCAACCCAGCCACCATCGCCGACAATGTCGGCGACAATGTCGGCGACTGCGCCGGCATGGCTGCCGACCTGTTCGAAACCTATGTGGTGACCATCGCCGCGACCATGGTGTTGGGCTCGATCCTGTACACCGCCAACGCCGAGCAGTTCATGATGTATCCGCTCGCCATCGGCGCGGCCTGCATCGTCACTTCGATCATCGGCACCTTCGCGGTGCGGCTGAACACCGGCTCCACCAATGTGATGGGGGCGCTGTATAAAGGCCTGTTCGCCACCGGCATCCTCTCGGTGGTCGCGCTTGGCCTGGTCACCTCGGTGATGTTCGGCTTCAGCGAAGAAGTCGGCCAAACCGCCACCGGCGCCATGTTCAACGGCACCAGCCTGTTCCTGTGCGGCCTGCTCGGCCTCGCCGTCACCGGCGCAATCGTGTGGATGACGGAATACTACACCGGCACCGCCTTCCCGCCGGTCAAGTCGGTCGCCGCCGCTTCGGAGACGGGCCACGGCACCAACGTGATCCAAGGCCTCGCCGTGTCGATGGAAGCCACCGCCGGTCCGGCGCTGGTGATCGTCGTCGGCATCATCGCCGCCTACAACTTCGCCGGCCTTTACGGCATCGCCACGGCGGTGACGACGATGTTGGCGCTGGCCGGCATGATCGTCGCCCTCGACGCGTTCGGTCCAGTCACCGACAACGCCGGCGGCATCGCCGAAATGTCCGGCCTTGAAGGCTCGGTGCGCGAGACCACCGACGCCCTCGACGCCGTCGGCAACACCACCAAAGCAGTGACCAAAGGCTACGCCATCGGCTCCGCCGGTCTCGGCGCCCTGGTCTTGTTCGCGGCGTACACCGAGGACATCAACCACTTCGTGGAGAACCCGACCGAGTATCCGTTCTTCGCCGACGTGGCGATCAACTTCTCGCTGTCCAACCCTTACGTCGTGGTCGGCCTCTTCTTCGGCGGCCTTCTGCCGTACCTGTTCGGCTCCATGGCGATGCAATCGGTCGGCCGCGCCGCCGGCGCCGTGGTCGAGGAAGTGCGCGCTCAGTTCCGCGAAAATCCAGGCATCATGCAGGGTACGGACAAGCCGAACTATGGCCGCGCCGTGGACATGCTGACCCGGGCCGCGATCAAGGAGATGGTGGTGCCGTCGATGCTGCCGATCCTGTCGCCATTGGTGCTGTACTTCACGATCCTGCTCGTAGCCGGCAAATCCGCGGCGCTGTCCGCAGTCGGCGCGATGCTGATGGGCGTGATCGTCACCGGTCTTTTCGTGGCGCTTTCCATGACCGCCGGTGGCGGCGCATGGGACAACGCCAAGAAATACATCGAAGATGGCAATCACGGCGGCAAGGGCTCTGAGGCTCACAAAGCTGCGGTGACCGGCGATACAGTAGGCGATCCGTACA
>CAYWWL010000104.1:0-4011 GCA_964461925.1 uncultured Caulobacterales bacterium
GGGCTTTTCGCAACATTCCGGCATGGTGGTCGTCGCCGATGGCAGCGACGACGCGGCCCGACGTCTGGAAAGGGTGTTATGGAACGATCCCGCCACTGGCGTCATGCGCCACGCGGACGCCGGCTATGACATCGCCATGGATTGCGCCCGGGAGAAAGGCCTGAAACTGCCGGGCATTCTTTAACCGCCAGCGCATCCGCCCAAACCTGCCTCGGCAAGCGCGCATTGTATTCGGCGGCTTATTGTTGGCGCCATTGCGCGAAGAACGACTGCCGGTAAGCCGCGCCAATAGGAACGCTCACGTCCTCAAGATGAATGGCGTTGGCTTTGATCTTTTTAATATGGGCGAGACCGATAATATAAGAGCGGTGGGTCCGGGCGAAGCGTCGCTGCGGCAATTCTTCGATCAAGTCCTTCAGGGCGCCATAAGCGAGATAGGAGCCGCCCTTTGTATGGATCGTCGCATAATTGCCTGCTGATTTGATGTACTGAATCGCGTCCACTGGAATTTGCATTTGTTCACTGCCCGAATTGAAGTGAAAAAATTGCGGCCCGGCGTCCGCCGTCGACAGGGCGTCGATTTCCTCTCGCATCGCGCGCAAGGACTGCTCGAGGGATTGCGTCGTATCCTGCAGAGTTTTGCGCTCCGACAGATGCCGGACCCAATCTCGGGCGAAGCGATAGAGCGCCGAAAAAATCACGACGAATGGCGCCATATAGGAATTTTCAAGCGCCAAGGCGGCCAGGCTTATCGACTGGAGCGCCGGTTCGGCGATCGCGATTAGGAGTTTTTGGCTGAGGCTCTGAATGGCCGCGTACGTCGCCCAACGTCCTGTTGCGAGCCACCTTGGAATTGCGACAAAAGCGTTGCCGATGAACGTTGCCGCATTAACGAAGCCGCCAATGATTAGCGGCCAGACGATATCGTTGGCGGGTTGTTGAAAATACCCAAACCCATTGCGATCGCCTAACGACATTCCCCAAATCCACGCCGCGCAAAGGGCTGACCAGACCACCCCCTCGACCAGGATTCGATTTGGGACAGCGACGTCGTCCAACATCTTTTGCATCTGGCGCAATCCAGCGTTTGGCGTTCAATGTTTCCCGTCGTCGGCGCCCGACACGGACCTGACGGCCATTCAATGTCGCCAAATCGGCGCGCTGGAACAAGCTTGTGTCGAACAAGCTGCGCTCGATTCACATAAAATCCCGCGCATTTCGCATAATAGTCGCCCGCATTCGCATCGTCGACGCCGCGCCCGAATAATGCCCGTCGACTAAGTCCATCAGCGAACCCATAATCAATGGCGAAACGGAGAGACGTATGACTTCACCTGTTCTAACGACCATCATTTCCTTGACCGTCGCCGTGGCGTTCGCATGCTGCGACACAGCATTCGCCGACGCGTATCAAGTCGAATTCTCGCGCGAAAGGCGTGACGACGATGGCGCGCTTCGGCGCGCGGACGTCGTCGCGGTGCTGCGACCAGAAAACAATCGAATCCGTCTTAACCGCGCCGGCGGAGACACCGGGCTCTACCACGGATGGGCGGGCTTCCTGACGGAAATCCAAGCCAAGGACGAGGCCGGCGACGATGTCGCGTTGATCCCAGAAGGTCCAGGCGTCTGGCGCCTCGCCCGCCGCGTTCGCGGCGAGATCACAGTAACCTACGCCGTTTCCTTGCAACACGACCGCTTCCGCAATGAGCCGGGCGATGACGAACTAGCCTATGCGCGCCCCTATGGCGTCATGTGGACAGGCCGCGCCCTGTTCATCGAAGGCGCGCCATCGAACGACGTCACCGTTGAATTCGCCACGCCGGAGGAATGGCGGGTGACGACGCCTTGGGCGGCCACATCGCAAGCGGCATGGTCGTTCAGACCGAACACGACGGACGACTTGTTGAATTCAGCGTTCTTCGCCGGGACGCATGTGCAAAGCGACGTGCAGATTGGTCCGTCAAAGGCGTTATTGGCGCTGGGTCCGCCGGTGGCGTCCTACGGCGCGGTCTTCGAACCGTTATTGGCGAGCTTTTTCAATGCATTTTCGGAATTATTCCGCGAACCACCGAATGACAATTTTCTTCTGATCGCAGCGGACGCCTCGTTCCTCGGCGGCGGCGTCCTCGGTCGGACGATCAGTCTCTCGTTAAGCGACGACGCGGCCGATAGCGTCGGCGCCCTCGCCGGTTATGTCATCGCCCATGAGGGGTTTCACCTTTGGAACGTACAATGGGGCGATGGCCAAACCACGCCTGAAGGCATGGATTGGCTCACCGAAGGGGCCGCAGAATATTACGCGTTTTTGACAAGCCTACGCCTCGGCATGCTCGACGAAGGGACATTCTGGCGGCTGGTCATGGAACGATACGCCGCCTATGAAGCGGCGCTCGCCTCGGGCAAGACCCCAGTATCGGCGAGCGCGACCAAGAACTCCTCGCCCGAAAGCTACGCGCTTATCTATAGCGGCGGCATGATGGCGCTGCTCGCCATCGATTTGGAAATCCGTGCCGCGACGAATGGAGAAAGGTCCCTCGACGACGTCATGCGCGCGATTCACCATGGGCAAAAAAATAACGGTCGACCGCTGACGCTCTCGCGGGTCGGTGGCCTGATCGACCAGGCCACCGGCGTCAATGTGCGCCCTCTCCTCAATCGATCTGTCCGCGGCGGCGACCTGATCGACATTAACGCCGCGCTTATCCATATCGGGCTCGTCGCTGATCTGCCAAAGGCGGCGACCGAACCCGGCGACGCCATACATCGCCTGGCTGAGCAAACAGCCGACCAAATCGCTCGGCGAGAGGCGTTGATTAAAGGAGAATGACGCGTTCCGACGACGTCGCTTTTTCAAGCGGCGTCGTCGGCGTCACTTCCAGACAGCGGCGCTATGCGAAAACCGGCGCGCGTTTTTGCATTTTCGCCGCGACGCTTTCGGCGAACTCCGGCGATTGCAGCTGTTCGGCGAAGATCTTGCCTTCAGTCACCATGCACGCCGCGACTTCTTGTTTCTGGCGGCGGATGAGCGCTTTTGACTGCCGCATCGCCGTGGGCGCCGAAGCGGCGACGCCCTGGGCGATCTTGGCGACTTCGGCGCGAAGATCAGCGTCCGGAAAAACCCGCGCCACGAGGCCATATTGATGGGCCTCGTCGGCGCTCAACGTGCGCCCAGTCAACAGCACGTCATTGGCGACGGCCATGCCGACCGCCGCGGGCAGCAGCATTGACGAGGCCGCTTCGGGCACCACGCCGAGATTGACGAACGGCGCGCTGAGCGTCGCGCTTTGCCCGGCATAGACCAAATCGCAATGCAACAGCATGGTGAGGCCGACGCCGATGCCGGGGCCGTTGACGGCGGCGATCATCGGTTTTGGACAATCGGCGATCGCTTCGAGAAAGTCGACCACGGGAGGCTTGCCGCCCTGACCGCCGATCGCGAAGTCCTGCAAATCATTGCCGGCGGTGAACATGTCGCCCTCGCCGGTGATGACGAACGCGCGCAAAGCGTCGTCTTCGCCATATTGCTTGAGCGCTGCCGCCATGGTCGCGTACATGTCCTGGGTGATGGCGTTTTTCTTCTCGGGACGGTTGATTGTCACCGTCATCACCCGCTCTTCGCATTTCACATCAATTGAATCACTCATGCGTCTACCTTTGCTTTTGCATCTTTCATTGTTTCCGCGGCCACGATGTCGAAGGCGTTGTCCGCTACATGGTTTAGAAATCGTTCGATCACGGCGCATTCGCTGGCTGAGAACGACGCCAGCATGGCGTTGTTGATGCGCTTGGTCGCCGGCAGGGTCGCTTCCACAAGCGCGCGCCCGGCCGGCGCGATGAAGACATGGAAACGTCGACCGTCGTCTTCGCTTTGCCGTCGCTCGACCAAGCCAAGCGCCTCCATGCGGTCAATCAGTCCGGTCAGGCTGGACTTCCCCATCTGCAGTTGATCGGCGATCTCGGAAATCGGCGCGCCGTCGCGCGCGCCAAGCAGAAACAAAACGCCCTGTTGCG
>CAYWWL010000104.1:4037-7211 GCA_964461925.1 uncultured Caulobacterales bacterium
GCGCAGGATCGGACGCTCGAAAAATGGCGCTATGGGCGCGTTGCATGAGTTTGAAGATTTTTGGGTATCGCATGGTACTTCGGATGTGAACTAATTATTTCATATGCGAAGTAAATGACCGCGTCAATCGCGTTGCGCAGCGGCGTTGCTGGGTCTCATCGAGACCGGCCACTGGTCATTGCCGACGACCGTCGCTTATCTTGGAGGTAATTGCGCCCAACCCGGCAATCGGTTCATTTTCCGCCAACGTTATGGCCTTTCCCTTGGAGGCGACAATGACTGAAACAATGACGAAGATAGCCTGGATCGCGCTAGCGCTGATCCATGCGACGCCAGCGCTGGCCGTTTTCGCGCCCCAGACCGTCGCCCGCCTTTATGGCGTGGCCCCGGACGGCGATCTCGGCGTCCTTCTCGTCCACCGCGGCGCGCTGTTCTTGGCGATCGTGGTTGGATGCCTGTGGGCGGCGGTCGACGGATCAGCGCGCCGGGTGACGAGCGTTCTTGTGACGATCAGCGTGGTTGGATTTTTGATCGTCTACTGGCGAAGCGGCGCGCCGGTCGGCCCCTTGCGCAAAATCGCCCTTGTCGACGCTGTCGCGCTGGCGCCCCTCGCCTTCGTGTTAGTTCGCGCCTGGCGCATTTGACTGCGCGCCGGCGCAATGGGCGTGCGGCCGATTGCAACGTGGGTCCGTAGTCGCAATCGGGGCGCCGTTATTGCCGCCCGGCCGTGACGCCGCCGTCCACCGGCAAAACCGCGCCGGTGATCCAGTCCGCCGCATCCGAGGCCAAGAACAGGATCGCTTCGGCGACGTCCCTAGGCTGACCGTTTCGACCGAGGGGATGGAAGGCGTTGAAACTCGGCAGCGTTTCTTCAACTTGTTCATCGCTCATGAACGTGCCGTAGACCGGGGTTTCCACGACCGCCGGCGCAACTGCATTGATCCGGATCTTGTCGTCGGCGAGTTCGATGGCGAGGTTCTTGACCAGTTGGTGGACGCCGGCGTTGGCCGCTGAATAGGCCGCTGACGGCGTAGCGCCGATCGCCTGGAGCGCCCACATGGAGCCGGTTTGCACAATTGCGCCGCCGCCTCTGCGCTGCATTGCTTTCGCCGCTTCTTGGGCCATGAAGAACTTACCCTTGAGAATGATGTCAAGGAAGCGATCATAGTCGCCTTCCGTCAGCTCAAGGAAGGGTTTGGGCTCGAAGACGCCGGCGTTATTGACGAGGATGTCCACGCCCCCGAACGCGTCAATCGCTTTTTGCACGACCGCCTTCGCGGTTTCCGGCTTGGCGACGTCGGCGGCGATAAAGGCGACACGCTCGCCGCTTGCGTCGATCGCCGCGGCAGCAGCGACCAATTTCGCTTCGTCGCGACCATTGATGACGACGTTCGCTCCGGCATCGACGAAGCGTTTGGCGACTTCAAGGCCGATGCCCGAACCGCCGCCGGTCACGATCACTGTTTTGTTGTTGAAGGTCATTAGGTTTTCCTTTCTACTAGTTGGTAGGTATTCGTGGTAAAAAAAGGGATCACTGTGAGGGTTGGCGCGGCTTAGGGGGCTCGCGCCCTTAAGCCCGCCACGGCGACTTCGAAAGTCGAAGGGTCACGCGCGGCATGGGCCATCAATTGCGCCCCCTCCACTAGGGCTAAGGTCGCTGACGCCTCGGCCGCCGGCGAGGCGACGCCATTGATCGAGCCATCGCTCCGCCCGTGCGCGAAGGTCTCCTCCAGCCACGCCAAAACGTCAGCATGGAAATGATTGACGGCGTCGACCACATCGTCGTTTAGGCTCTGCCGGCTCGCGCTCAACGACACGCACAAACAAACGGTTGCCCCGCCCGACAATGCGACTTTGTAGACGTCCAAGAAGGCCTTGAGCCGATCGCCTGCCGACGCGTCGGGCGTGGCTATCTCGGCCAACGTGATCGCAAAATTCTCGCGATAACGCTCGACCAACGCCAACGCCAAGGCTTGCTTGCTGGCGAAATGGTGATGAATGCTCGCCTTGCGAATGCCCACTTCCCTTTCGATGTCAGCATAGCTGAACCCGTCAAAACCATGGCTCCGGGCCAAGGTCTCTGCGCTGTCGAGGATATCGTCTTTTCTGCTCATATCTACCAACTAGTAGGTTGTTTTAGATTTGTCAAGGGCCGCCCTCTCGCAGGTCATCATTTACGCTTATGGAACGTCGGCGGGGTAAGAACATCCATGCTCAAATCCGCCGCCACATGGGAAGACGCGCGCCTTGGCGATCCTGCCCCGCCCCTCGACGACCAAGACGTCCATATCTGGCTATTGTCGCTGGACGGGTCATTGGCGTTGGGCAATGGGGTTGGCGTCTTGAGCGCTGAAGAACGAGATCGCGCCGCCCGCTTCGTCTTCGAACGCGACCGTCGGCGGTTTGAAATCGGCCGCATGGCCCAGCGAGCGGTGTTAGCGACATATGCCGGCGTTCGGCCTGCGGATATTCAGTACCAAGCGTCCGAGAATGGAAAGCTTTCATTAACCGTCCCGCGGAACCCAGGGTTGGAGTTCAGTCTCTCACGATCCCACGACCATGCGATACTGGCGGTGACGCGGGGCGATCCAGTGGGCGTCGACGTCGAGCGGATCGACCCAAACAGAGATTTACGATTGGTGGCGGAAAGCCATTTCTCCGAACGCGAACAAGAAGCCCTCAAAGCCGTCGACGGCGACGCCTGGTCGCGGCGGTTTTTTCATATTTGGACCGCCAAAGAAGCCATCGTCAAAGCCCTTGGCGACGGCCTCATTCTGCCGCTGCAACGTTTTACGGTTAACGCCGACCCCGACGCCCCTCCTGGAATGCTCGATGACGCCGCCGATCCAAGCGCGGCGACAACATGGACCCTTAAGAATTTTGCGCTAGGCAAAGAGTACTGGGGGTGCATTGCCATTAAGCGTCCCTCGGTGCGCGAGCGGCTGTTTCGATTGGTCGCTTAGAACGACCAAACGATCAGCAATTGCGTGATGGGCACCATGGCGGACGGCGGCAGCGTTTCTCATTCAATCGTTCTCTCCGCGAGCTTCTCCGTCGAGCCTATCGCGGCGCCGCTCAGTTTTTGGTCGGATTATCTCGAATTCGACCTTGGCGTGGCGCTTGCCGGCTATAGCTAAATATTTCAAGAACTCGCCAATCCCGCCAGGCAGTCGC
>CAYWWL010000105.1:0-7162 GCA_964461925.1 uncultured Caulobacterales bacterium
TGGAATTGATTGGTCAGGATAAACGCGCCCGCGGCCACGGCGGCGGCGAAGATCGCCCGGGGGATGGCCGCGTCCGGCGTGGTTTTCGGATCGGAGATCATGAAGAAGGCGAACAAGACAAGGGCGCCGTTCTGCAGTCGGTGCAACGGGATCGCCAAAGGATCGCCAAGCCATAGCGCACGGGCGATGGTGAGGGCGGCGAAGACGCCAAGAAAGATCAACGGCACGTCGAGGCGGCGCGCGCTGGCGGTGACGCCGACGCCGACGCCGGCCAAGAGCGCGGCGAACCATAGCGCGGCGCCCCATTGGCCGGGGGTGGTCCAGGCGAGTCCGGGAAACGGCCCGGCGGCGAGAACCAGAAGCGCCGCAATGGCGCCGTTCGCCGGGTTGAAAACGTGTTTGCCGCGCACCCGGATCAAAAACTTCGAGCCAATGGCGATGGCCCCGGCGGCGGCCATGACGAAGGCCGCGTCGGCGCGCAACAATAGCGATAAGGACAGCGCGGTGATCGCGGGGCTGCGCAAGTCAAGCGGCGCGCCGACGGCGCGCGCGCCGATCGCTTGGGCGGCGAGGGCGCCAGCGAAGGCCGCGGCGATATGCAAGGCGGAGATGTCGAACGCCCGCATGGAAAGGCCGAACGCCAGTAGGCTGGACAGAACGACGATCTGGAATATCCGCGGGTCTTTGATCGGCACTTGGGTCTTCGCCCCTTTTTTCGCTGGTTCTCAGCTAATGCGAGAGTGCGGCGGAAACGGGGCGAAGACCAGAAGTTTTTATGTCGTCTTTTGTGGGAGGCGACGGGGTTACGCGGCGTCGGGGGTCCAGTCGAATTTCTGGAACGGCGCGTCCACGGGCGTATCAGCGAAGTGATTGACGTAGTTCGACATGACTTTCTGCGCCAGGCCGAGAACCACGTCGAGAATGTTCCGTCGGCTGAACCCAGCGGCGAGGAACGCGTCGACGTCCGCGTCGTCGAGCCGACCGCGATTGCGCACCACTTTCAAGGTGAAGGTCCGCAAGGCTTCCAACCGGTCGTCGGCGAGCGGCGCGCCGGCGCGCAGGGCGTCGATGGTGGCTTGATCGACGCCTTGCATATGCGCGATCGCGGTGTGCGCCGGAACGCAATAGTGACATTCGTGTTCGACATTGATCGTCAGCCATACGACGTTCTGTTCGACCTTACTGAGACTGGTGCGTTGAAACAGGCCATGCAGGGTTTGGTAGGCTTGTAGATGCTCCGGCGACTCGGCCATGACGCCATGCAAGTTTGGAATCGATCCGAATGATTTTTGCGATTGTTCAAGAAGCGGTTTGCTCTCGTCCGGGGCGGTGTCGATGGTGTGGATGGTGAATTCGGTCATGGTTCTCTCCTGGTCAGAATGAATTTGTCGGCCGCGCCGTCGTTGGCGGGCGGCAGGCGCATAGCCAGCGGCTGGGGCATAGATGGCGCCGCCAGGAAAGCGATCAAGCGCACGGCGTTTCACCGTTGAGTGAACGCCGCGTGACTGGCGCGCGGCGCGCGATAGGCCTGCTAGCCGTGGAAATAATCGTAGATCCGCTGGGCGAGGGCCTCGGAGACGCCGTCTACGGCGGTGAGGTCTTGCACCTTCGCCCGGGCGACGGACTTGGCGGATCCGAAATGATTGAGCAATGCGCGCTTGCGCGCCGCGCCGACGCCGGGCACGTCGTCCAGCGGATTGGCGCCGATCGCCTTCTTGCGCTTCGCCCGATGGGCGCCGATGGCGAATCGGTGGGCCTCGTCGCGCAAGCGCTGAATGAAGAACAAGGCCGGGTCGTTCGGCGGCAACAAGAATGGATCGCGACCGGGCAAAAAGATCTGCTCGCCGATCGCCCCGGCGGTGCGGTCCGCGGTCTTGCGCCCGCGTTCGTCCTCGCGTCGCCCTTTGGCGACGGCGACGATCAAGGGGCCGTCGCCGCCTGGTTCGACGCCGAGCTCTTCGGCCACGGCGAGAACGGCGGACAATTGCCCTTTGCCGCCGTCGAGGATGATCAGGTCCGGACGCGCCGCGGCGTCTTCTTCCTTGAGGATCCGCGACAAGCGCCGCTGCAGAACTTCGCGCATCATCCCGAAGTCGTCTCCGGGAGCGAGATCGCCGGACTTGATGTTAAACTTCCTATACTGATTTTTCATCAACCCCTCCGGACCGGCGACGATCATCGCGCCAAGGGCGTTGGTGCCTTGAATATGGGAGTTGTCGAAGACTTCGATGCGTTGCGGCGGCTCGTCCATGCCGAGGGCTTCGGCGAGACGGCGCAGATTTTTAAGCTGCGTCGCCGATTCCGACAATTTTCGGCCAAGCGCTTCTCGCGCGTTGAGCGCGGCGGCGTCGACAAGGTCCTTCTTCACGCCCCGCGCAGGGGTGCGGATGGCGACGTTTCTGCCGGCGCGCATGGTCAAGGCGTCGGCCAGCAGGTCGCGCTGGCGCGGCGTTACGCTGCACAGGATTTGCCGCGGCGCCTCCCGGGCGTCATAGAACTGCGCCATGAAGGCGCTGAGGATCTCGTCTTCCTCCTCGTCGCGATCATGTTTCGGGAAGAACGCATGATTGCCCCAGTTCTGACCGGCGCGGAAGAAAAATACTTGGATGCAGGCTTGGCCGCCTTGTTTGTGGATCGCGAAGATATCCGCTTCGGGCACCCCCTCGGCGTTGATGTCCTGGCTGCCTTGGATATAGGTCAGCGCCCGGATCCGGTCGCGCAGGCTGGCGGCGCGTTCGAAATCAAGATCCGCGGCGGCGGCTTCCATCTCCGTGGAGAGAGCCTGTTGCACCGATCGGTCGCCTTTCAGGAAGCGGCGCGCGTCGTCGACGAGGGCGCGGTAATCTTCGTCGCTGATCAAATCGACGCACGGCGCCGCGCAGCGTTTTATCTGGTGCAGAAGACACGGTCGCGTGCGCGCATCGTAAACGCTATCGGAACAGCTGCGCAGCAAGAACGCCTTCTGCATAGTGTTCAGGGTGCGGTTCACCGCGCCGGCGGAGGCGAAGGGGCCGAAATAGTCGCCTTTGCGCTTGCGCGCGCCGCGATGCTTCAAGATCTGCGGCGCTGCATGGTCGGCGGCGATCAAGATGTGGGCGAAGCTTTTGTCGTCGCGCAGGAGGACATTGTAGCGCGGCTTTAGCTGCTTGATCAGGTTGGCTTCGAGCAATAGGGCTTCGGTCTCGGTCGCCGTGACCACGAACTCCATCGACCGGGTCTCGGAGATCATCCGCATAATGCGGTTCGAATGCCCGCCGGATTTCGCGTAGCTCGAGACCCGGTTTTTCAGATTTTTCGCCTTGCCGACATAAAGAACGTCGCCGTCGCTATTCATCATCCGGTAGACGCCGGGCTTGCCGGGCAGGCGGGTTACGTGATCGGCGATCAACGCCGCGCCGATCAGCGGCGGCGTTTCGATGGCGGAATGATCGTCATTGTCCGGTGGCGGCGTCATGGGGCGGCTTGCTAATGCTGGTGAATTTCTTTCGTGGCGGCGGCGCGTTTACACCTTGTTAGAACCCGCACGCCTAAATCGTTAATGTAATTCGCCTGAAGCGGGAAGCAATTCACCATCCGGCGAAAACAAGCGATGCGAAAGAGGGTGGCGCGTCGCGGCCTCGCTTGCTGAACGGCGATGCGGGAGATAGCATTCGCCCCGGCGGGATAGACGGCAGTGACGTTATCATCGGTGTTAGAGATGCAAGACGACCGTCAGGCATGGCCGGATCGCGCACCGGAACCGCGCGATGACGAGGCCGTTGGAACGCTCGAAGCGGGCGAGGCGTCGCTGGTTTTAGCGCCGCGATCGCGCGCGCCATTGATCGGCGCGGCGTTTCTCTTCGCGCTTGTCGCCATCGCCGGCCTGATCACCGCCTACGCCGCCGTGAAAGATTTCGCCTTCGCCCGGGCGAGCGGCGATTGGCCCCAGACCCATGGCGTGATCCTCACTCCCGGCGACGACGGCGGCGAGGAATTGCGCTACGCGTATCATGTGGACGGAGAAAGTTTCGAAGGCCGCCGGCTGGCGTTTTTGACCCGCGGTTATATCGGCAGCCCGCCGCCGCGCACCCCCGGCGCGAAAGTCGACGTCTATGTCAGCCCAATCGATCCGACGACGGCAGTTTTGGTCCCTGGCGGCTCTGGGCGACGGTTCGCCTTCTGGTTGTTGATGAGCGGCGTCGCCGTGTTCGTCGGCGTCGCCGGCTTGACGCGGACGATGATGGCGATCGATTTTCCGGAATTCGACGTGCGGCCGCAGACGCCTGCGGACCCGGCGGCTACTCGTAATACGCCGCCCGCTCATTAAGCGTCGGCCGCTCCACGTCGACCCGCGCCAAAAGCGGCAATTTGTCCTTAAGCCGATTAAAGATCCAGTGCGCGATATTCTCTAATGTCGGCGTGGCGAGACCGTTCACATTGTTCAGAAACTGGTGATCGAGGAGCTCCTTGACCTCGGCGCAAGCGGCTTTCACGGCGGCGAAATCTGTCACCCAATGGCCGGACTCCAAGGTCGCCGATTGCAAGGTGGCGTGCACGACGAAGGAATGCCCATGCAGCCGCGCATAAGGGTGATCGCCGGATTCGCACTCGGTCGCCGGCTTGCTGGCGGAGAGATCGTGGGCCGCCTCGAATGAAAATGCGTATCGTTGTTCGTACATGGGACGCTCAGGATTAGCGCCGGCGCGGGTGGCGCGGCGGCGCGGATCGAGGTGACTTAGCCTTTTGCGCGGCGAATCTCAACGCCGACGCCGTCGGCGTGGTCGATCGCCATGGGCTTTTCGATCCGCACCGTGGCGGCGCCGACCAAGGGGTGGCCAAGGGCCAGGTCGAGAATTCTCTCGGCCAAGGTCTCCACCAGCTTGATATGCCCTTCGTCCAGGAGATCGCCGACAGCGGTGGAGATCTTATGATAGCACACCACATTGTCGATATTGTCCGCGATCGGTTTGTCGGGCGGCGCCAATTCCAAGGTCAGGTCGATGCGGATCCGCTGGCGGCGCTCCATCTCAACAGGATAGGCGCCGATAAAGGCGTCGAATTCGAGCCCGCGGATAAACACCTTGCGGGCGGTTTCGGTGATCGCGACGGATTGGTTTTGCTGCAGCATGGGCTTACTCGTTGACCAGCACGTCGGCGGTCTCCCAGGACAAATGCTGGCCGCCGTCGACGGCGATCATTTGCCCGGTGACCGCCGTCGTGGACAATAGATAGGCGAGGGCGGCGACGATATCGTCCGGCGTCGCGCCACGGCCAAGGATGGTCGCTTCGTTCTGTTTGCGCCAATCTTCCTCCGATTGCCGCTTATTGCGCATGGTCGGCCCGGGGCCAATGCCGTTGACGCGCACGCCGATCGGCGCGAGCGCCTGGGCCAGGGTGACGGTGAGCCCGTAAAGCGCGTATTTCGACGCCGTATAAGATAGGAATTGCGGCGTCAGCTTGCGCACTCTCTGGTCGATCATGTTGAGGATCATGCGATCGGAGCCCGGAGCGACCGCTCTGGCGTGGGCGGCGAAATCCTGGGCGAGTTTCGTCGGCGCTCGCAGATTGGCCTCCATATGCAGATCCCAACTCGCCCGGGTCATGGTCTCGACGTCGTCGTTCTCGAACGTCGACGCCGAATTGACGAGGACCGACAACGGGCCCACGGCGTCGATCGCTTTGCCGACCAAGGTTTCGGTCTCCGCTTCGCGCGACAAGTTCGCTTGCACCGCCGAGGCGCGCCGGCCCATGTCGCGGATTTTAGCCGCGATCGCCTCGGCGTCGTCCGCAGACGAATTGTAGTGCACGGCGACGTCATAGCCGAGTTCGCCGAGGCCGAGCGCCATGGCGGCGCCGAGGCGCTTGCCGGCGCCGGTGACGAGGGCGGCCTTATGGGCAGTGGATTTTTCCGGTTGAGACACGAGAACGCGTAGCCTTCTTATTGCTGTCGGCGCCCTTAAGCCGGTTAGCGCGGCGAGGGCGGCCAGCGCCCATGTACACTATTCCAACGGTGATGGGGAGACGTCGCGGCTTGAGCGACGCGCCGCTGCCATACGCCTTACATGGGAATTCGCGCGGTCGCCGCCAAGGAGCCGATAAACACCACATAGGCGAACAACATGGCGAAGCCGGCGAGGCGGCCGATGTTCGACTTGGTGAAGACGAAGCCGGCGAGAATCACGCTGGAGGCGATCATGATCGGCAGATCGAAAGTGAGCGCCGAAGGATCGAAGGTCGCGCCGCCTGCGAGACCGGCGGCGCCGCCTACGGCCAATAGATTGAAGATATTGGAGCCGACGATATTGCCGATGGCGACGTCGGATTTTTTGTGGAAGGCGGCGACGGCCACGGTGGCCAATTCCGGCAAAGACGTGCCGAAGGCGACGATGGTCAGTCCGATGATCTCGTCGCGCACGCCGAGATCATAGGCGAGCGCGGCGCCGTTCTCGACAAGAAGATGCGCGCCGAGGGGCAGGCCGAGCAGGCCGAAGAGAATGAACACGATGGTCCCGGTGGAGACGCTGGCGTCGCCGTATTCCTCCACGTCGTCGAGCAAGATGTCGTCCGTGGCGCCGTTCGCGGCGCGCCAGCCGGTATAGGCGATGTAAAGACAGATCGACGCGAACAGGGCGCACCCCACCATCGGCGTGATTGATTGCTGCACATAGGCCGCCGCGGCGAACGCGGCGGTGGCGGCGAGCATCACCGCGATGTGTCGATTAATGCCGGGGGCGACGGTGGCGATCGGATAAATGATCGCCGGCAGGCCAAGCACCATCAGCACATTAGCGACGTTGGAGCCGACGATATTGCCGAGGGCGATGCCGTCATTGCCGGACATCACCGCTTGCACGGCGACCACGAGTTCCGGCGCGGAAGTGCCGAACGCGACGATCGTCAGGCTGACCAAGAGGGCCGGAATGCGCAAGGCGCGGGCGAGTTCAACGGCGCCGCGGACCAAGATATCCCCTGAGGCGAGCAACACCCCAATCCCAACGACGATGAAAATGATTTCGCTGACCATGGCCCGCATCCCCTACTAAAACGACGGCCGTGCTGGCCGTTCACCCGCCCGGCGCGCCGGGTCGGGTCCTTACTGCGGCGCGCTTAGTCGATGCGGCCTTTTTCCATAAGGTTGAGGACGGCGAAAACGCCAATGAACAGGATGATCGGAAGCAAAGTG
>CAYWWL010000106.1:0-7153 GCA_964461925.1 uncultured Caulobacterales bacterium
CCAAGACCGCTCATTCTACCGACTAATTTTTCGACCAATATGCGCATCAATGAACTCATCACCAAGACCATGTCGCCTACTAGTGGACCAACTAATCCAACGACTAGGCGTCGAGAAGACATTAAAGCGATCAATAAATTTTTAATGCCGGAAGGCTATCTGGTGAATGGAGCGTTAAAGGTAAATGTGCCGTGGCCAGAACTTTCGGGCGAAAAATTACAATTGGAGCGATCGCTGCGTCGACGTTTACGATTGCTTTACTCTTCGCAAGTTTGGCGCCGCTTCACGCCACCTCCGACGTTTCGGGCAAATTCGTCATCAAGACGGTGACTGAGCAGGATCTTGAGTTCGGCAAGGTTGCGACTCTAGGCGGCGGAAAAATCCGCATTACGCCTGAAGGAGATCGCATCCTGAGCGGCCGACTGGAGAACATCGGCGGCGCGTATTCCGCGGCGCGGGCTCGCTTGCTCGGCCGACCAAACCAACGGTTCATGATCATTGCGCCGAAGGTTCAAATTCTGAGGCAGCGCCATGGCGCGCGGCTTCAGTTCCAACGATTGACGACGGCGCCCTCGGGCGTCAGTCAATTCGACAGTAACGGACGCGCGGTTGTGAAATTCGGCGGCGACTTAACGGTTCCGGCGAACGCTCCGGAGGGCGAGTATCGTGGGCGCGTCATTTTTTGGGTGGTGCAATTATGAATAACGACAACGCCGTCATGGCCGATCGGAAGCTGAAGATCTTAATCGCGGACGACCACTGGCTCGTCCGGTCGGCCATCGCGCGGCTGCTTGGCCGCTTGTCGCCTTTCGCCCAAACCCTCGAAACGGCGACCGTTAAGGACACGATCGCAGCGGTCGAAGAAAATGACGATCTCGATCTCGTTCTCTTGGACCTCAATATGCCCGACGGCGACGCCCTCGAAGCGATCAGCGATATTCGCGAACGCCGGACGAACGTGCCGATCGTGATGATTTCAGTATGCGAAGACCGAGCTGACGTCCTCCAGTGCCTCGACAAAGGCGCGGTTGGCTATATTCCCAAAACCGCCGCAGAAGACGAGATTATGTCGACGGTGAAGCGGGTCTTGAATGGCGAAGTCGCCTTGCCGCAACGGCTCTTGTTGAGCAGCGAACCATCGCGCGAACAAGCGTTTTCCGACGATCGTCAATTGGCCCAGACCTTCGCCGCCTGCGAAGACTTCACCCCACGTCAGAAAGAGATTTTCATGATGCTGGCGGAAGGCGCGAAGAATCAAGCGATCGCCGATCAACTCAATGTGTCCGTCAATACCGTGCGTGTGCACATCCAGGCGATCTCGTCAAAGCTGCCAGGCCGTGGACGCACGCAGCTTGAGGCGCTGGCCGCTCGCTGGAAAGCGCGGCGCGCGTCTTAGTCGTCGCGCGGAAGCGGGATCTCAATCGTCACCCGGACGCCAGGATCGGCGTTGACCAAGGCAAGCTCGCCGCCAAGCCGGTCCAGGGCGGCGCGCGCCCGCGCCAATCCTAACCCCAAGCGATCAGCGCGTCTCGACGCGCCAGCCTGATCGACGACATAGGGCATTGAAAGAGCGTCGACGCTCGCCGTCTGCATGCCGATGCCGGTGTCTTCGATCACAATGACGAGCCTGTCATCATGGCGTTCCGCCGTGACGTCTATGTCGCCATCAAAAGTGAAGTCGATGGCGTTGTCGAGGCACTCCTTGATCGCAACGGCGAGCAGCGCATCATCCGTCGTGACATCGAAATCAGCCGGCGCGACATTGAGGGCGAGCCCTGCGGCTTCCGCACGCTCAAGAAGCGGCGCGGCGGCGGCATCGATCGCCTCGCCGACATTGAACCGATTAGCCGCCGGCGGCGTTGCTAAATGCAAGAGGGCCTCGAAATCCACCATGGCGTTTAGCGCGACCTCCAGCCCGTCGAGCGCTTTGTAAAACTCTTCCGCCAACCGTTCGCTATCGTTTCCGCCGCTATCATTGACAAGATGAGTCGTCATCAAGCGCATGCCAGCGATGGGTTGCATCAGATCGTGTCGAACGCGCGACATAAAATTGCGCGTCGCAATTTCTGAAAGGCCCGTTAATTCGGCGCCTTCGACGCGATCGATATCTTCAACCAGGTTTTTGCTGCGCGCGTTCACAGAGCGATCTCCTTCTTCGGCGAACCTTCGAAAACGCTTGATTAGTCGCGCTTTCTTTCGCTCAGTATGCCCATATTTATCTAAAATAAATTTAAGTTGCGATCCGATTAGCTTCATAATTCTCAACGCAGTCTGAATGACGCCGAGAAGGCGATGCGACTACTGCACTAGACTAAGCGACTAGGCGTCTCCTGCTCGATTTTCTAATCCGTCTGCAGAGGGACTTAATCGATGCATTACTGGGGTTTAATTCGAGCCCGCTACTCATGGCTGCATCGGCGGGTCAATTCCTGACGCGTCGCCAAACCAAAATGTGCGGGTCAGCACAATACAAACTGCGTTGAGTATCAAAGGAGCGTACCATGAAGAACTTGAAGATTGCCGCAGGCGCCATGTCGATTGCAGCACTCGTCGCCGGCAAGGCCGTCGCCGAAACCGCTGATTTCCAGGCGAGCGCCACCATTCTAAACGCGATCGCCGTGACGAAAATCGCCGATCTTAACTTCGCAAGCATCGTCCCAAGCGCGACGTCCGCTTCGACCGTCGTCGTCGATTCCGCTGGTTCGTTGACTTGCGGCGCAGGTCTCACCTGCCTCGGCACGCCAAGCGCCGCTGACTTCACCGTCGCCGGCACGCCGGACGAAACCTACAGCCTGTCTTTGCCTGCGGACGCCAACATTACGTCGGGCGCGAACACGATGCTTGTTGAAAGCTTCACCACGGACCTCGCTGGCAACAGCGGCACCCTGACGGGCGGCGCGTCTGCATTCAAGGTTGGCGCGACGCTGAACGTCGGCGCCGCTCAGGCGACCGGTAACTATGCAGGTACGTTCACGGTGACCGTCAACTACAACTAAGACTGTCATCCAATGCGGCGCACGATCCCCCCGTGCGCCGCATTCAGTTTGGGGAAATAAAAATGTCTGCGCTAAAAAAAATCGCTATGATCATCGCCGCGCTTGGCGCGTCGACGATATCTTCCGTCGCCACGGCAGCCCCGGGCGACTTATTGGTTTCTCCGGTCCGCGTCGTGTTCGAAGGCCGTGACCGCGTCGCCGAAGTCAATCTCGTCAACAAGGGCGAAAAGCCCGCCACCTATCGCATCGAATTCGTCAACCGTCGCATGAATCGCGACGGTTCGTTCATGGATATCGAGGCGCCGGAGAATGGCGAAAAGTTTTCCGAGAAATTCGTCCGTTATGCGCCGCGCAAGATTACCCTTGCGCCGAATTCGCCGCAGACCGTACGATTGATGCTGCGTAAACCCGCGGATCTGGAATCCGGCGAATACCGGTCGCACCTGCATTTCGCCGCAGTGCCGGACAAGCTTGAATCCACGTCGATCGAAAGCCAAAATGAAAACACGGATTCTATCTCGATCCAATTGACGCCGATCTATGGCGTCACCATCCCGGTCATCGTCCGCCATGGCGATCTCGTCGGGACCGCGAAGATCACCAATGTCGATTTTAGGGTCAATCCCAATGGGATTGGTCAGGTCTCATTCGATTTCCATCGCACGGGCGACAAATCTCTCTACGGCGATTTTCTGGTCTACGCCGACGGAGAGCCGGAGCCTGTAGCGCAGAAACGCGGCGTCGCCCTCTATCATCCGAACGATGCGCGGGGCGTCGCGATTCCCGTCGCGCCCGAGGTTGCAGCAGGTCTGCGCGGACGGGCATTGACGGTGAAGTTCCAGGACCGCACCGCATCCGGCGCCGACATCAAGGCGGTCGGCGTCAGCCCGGCGCCCTAACGGGTAAGACGATGCGACCCGGTCGCATAGTTCCATGGCGTCGGCGTTTGCGACATCTCTCCTCTCCGGGCTTGCGGGGCTAAGCGGCGCAACTGACGCCGCAGCGGCCCCGCTCGCCTTATCGGATGAAGATCTCGTCATCCTGCGCCTACGAACAAACCGGTTTTTGTTAAGCGACGGGCTTATTGGCTATCAAGTCAATGGGTCCGCATGCGTTTCTTTCTTTGACGTCGCTGAGGGGCTCGAATTCGCGATCGAAGAAGAGGCTACAGGCGCCGCTGGGTGGTTCTTCTCCGAAGACAAATCGTTTCGTCTCGACGTGCAAGCCGGCATCGTCGAAGTCGGAGACGACAAACGTCCTCTGAATACTGGCGAAGTCTATGACGACGGGGGCGTTCCATGCGTCGCCGTCAGCGCCCTTGAAGAATGGTTTTCGATCGATCTCGATCTCGATCTCGCCAATGCTGAAATCGTCGTTTCGAGTCAAACGCCTTTGCCCGTCGAAGCCCGCCGGGCGCGAGAAAAGCGGCGGGCGGAAGTGCAAAAAACGCCGCAAGCGATCGCCGCCGGTCCGATTCATAAAGAGCCTTATCGCGCCATCGGATGGCCCGCCGTAAACGCCTCCCTCACCGCCAATGTCGCGAACAATAAATTGGCGGTGAGCGGCGACCTCACCATCGCCGCCGACACCGCGTTTATGAGCACGGACCTGTTCGTCGCCGTCGACAATCAAAACGGTCTTCAGGCCGTGCGCGGCACGCTGGGCCGCCGCTCCGGGGACGGCTCCGTCGGTCTTGGTCTGCCGGTCACTGAACTCGCCGTGGGCGACGTTTCTAGCGTCCGCAATAGGCTAAGCGCCAACGGCGTGTCCGGCCGCGGCGTCTATATTTCGAACCGCGACATCGCATCGCGCGAAATCTACGACACGACCCGCTTGCGCGGCGACCTGCCGCCAGGCTGGGACGTGGAGCTGTATCGTAACGAGGCCCTCGTCGATTTCGCCAGCGCCAGCAATGAAGGCGTCTATGAGTTCGACGAAACGCCAGTGCTTTACGGTCGCAACGAATTCCGCCTCGCCTTTTACGGTCCGCAAGGTCAACGCCGCGACGAGTATCGCGATGTATTCGTCGGCGAGTCCGTTCTGCCAAAGAGCGATCTGCAATACTCCCTAGCGGTCAACCAACAAGGCCAATCGACCATTTTTGACCGCGCCTCGTCCCTGTCCCAGGACACCGGTCAACTCCGGGTGCAGTCGACGATGGATTATGGCGTCGCGAAAAACCTAACCGTGGGCGTCGACGTCGCTTCTTATTCCCTCCGCGGCGAGCGCAAATCCTTCGTCGACGTCTCCGCGATCAGCAGTCTCGCCGGCTTTGGCGTCTATGCCGACGCGTCCTTCGACGTTTCGGGCGGCGCCGCCTTCGCGCTCTCCACCCAAGGCGACGCCTTTGGCGTGACCACCTATGTCGCCCATCAGGAATTCCTCGACTATGAAAGCGAGCGCGCCCGGCCCGCCGGCGACTTGGCGATCCTGCGCCGCACCAGCATGCGCGCGGATTTTCTCTTTAAGCCAATGAAGTCCGTGACCGCGCCGATTTCCTTCGAGGTCGACCGCGAAGAATACGAAGCGCGACGGGAGATTCTATCGTCGAAATTCCGCGTCTCGACGACGATCTCGAAGCTCTCAATCACCAATGAGCTATTTGCGCAAAGACAGACGTCCGCCGACGGCGTGCGCACGGTCGCCACGGGCAAGACGCTGATGAGCGTATTCCATGGCGCGACGTCTTTCCGCGGCGAGCTCAATTATCAAGTGGCGCCGCAGTCTCGGGTCACCAGCGTCTCGCTCACCGCCGACACCAAGTTCAACGAGAAACTTGGTGCACGGATCGACGCCAGCTACAATATGGACGCGAAGGCCGCATCGGTCGGCGTCGCGGTGAATTATCGGCTCGACGAGCTCGCCCTATCCGCCTATGGCAGACGCCCGGCGGACGGCGGCGTGGAGGCCGGCGTCGCCCTCACCGCGTCGTTCGCGCGCAACCCGACGACCCAAGCCTGGACCGTGCAAGCGCAGAACGCCGCTAAGGCTGGCATGGCGGTGACGCGGATCTTTGTCGACAATGACCAAGACGGCCGCTGGACCGAAGGCGACGAGATGCTGCCGGAGGCGGCGGTGCTCGTGGACGATCGGCCATCGCGACGGTTCCGTCCGAACGGCGGCGCGCTTCTGACCGGGTTGCCGGTGCATCAGGCGGTGTCGATCTCCATCGACATGACCTCAATCCAAGATCCGTACTTGCTGCCGCCGATCGACGCCGCCCAGCGTTTCTATTTCCGGCCCGGCGTGGTCACGCCGATCGACATTCCCCTCAATCGCTCTGGCGAAGTGGTCGGCGAGGTCTTGCTGCGGCGGGAGGAGGAGCTCAGAGGCGTCGGCGAAGTGCAACTGCAATTGGTCGACAGCGACGGCGTCGTCAAAGCGAAGACCTTGTCGGAGTATGACGGCTTCTTCGTCTTTGAGCGCCTGAAATTCGGCGCCTATGATCTCCGGGTAGCGCCGGATCAGCTGCAGCGCCTCGGCCTGCAGATGACCGAGGAGATCAAGGTGAATGTCTCCCTGGAAAACGATTTGGTGGAAGGGGTCCAGGTCGAACTCAAGACCCTCGAGCAATACGAATAACATCGCACGCGTCACCGCCGTCCCACGAAAGATCGGATCAATCCAAGATTGGCCGGCGCCGTTGCTTTTTCACGTCGCTGCGGCGTTTTTTCGCTTCGGCCCGGCGGGCGACCACCCCTTTCGACGGTTTGGTGGCGCGTCGCTTGACCGGCGGCGGCACGGCGGCCCTAAGCAGCGACGTGAGGCGCCGCCGCGCGTCTTCCCGGTTGGCCTTTTGGGTTCTGTATTGGCCAGCGTGAATGAGAATGTCGCCGTCAGCAGTGAGCCGCGCCCCCGCCAATCGCCGGGCGCGAGCCTTTACGCCCGGGTCCAAGGCGAGGCTCGCGGACAAGCGAAACCGCAATTGCACCGCCGTCGCCACTTTGTTGACGTTCTGCCCGCCCGGCCCCGACGCGCGGACGAATTTCTCCTCCAGTTCGTCGTCGGGAATGGAGATGCGCGAGGTGATCCGTAACATGATTGCCGCCTTGATGCCGCCCCATCCCTAAAAGGAACCAGCGACGACCGCAATCATCCGCGCGAAAAAGAAACGGCGGGCCGAAGCCCGCCGTTAAGATGAAGAGTGCTGCTTCGCC
>CAYWWL010000107.1:0-7128 GCA_964461925.1 uncultured Caulobacterales bacterium
GGCCGATCGCGGGCTGATCGCGCTCGCCGGCGCGTTGACCGCGAGCGCGGTGGAGATCCGCGTGGTGCCCGGGGCGACGGTGTCGACCCCGATCCATTTGCGTCACCAAGGCGCGACCGGCGCGCACGTCGGCGCCCAGACGGCGATCCATATCGGGGCCGGGGCTGAAATTGAGGTGATCGAAAGTTTTGACGGCGCGCCGGCGTTTTACGGCGCCGATTGCCGGATTGACGTCGGCGAGGGGGCCCGCGTTCGGCGCCGGGTGTTGCAGAGCCTCGCCGCCGAAACCGTGGCCTTCGCCGCATTGCGCGGCGCGTTCGCCGCGGGCGTGCGGTTCGATCAAGTCAGTCTTGGCGACGGCGCCCGGCTCGCCCGGCAAGAAACCGACCTGACCCTGACCGGCGCCGGCGCGGAGCTGTCCTTGGCCAGCGCGGCGCTGCTTGACGGCGCCCGCCACCAGGACTTCACCAGCCGCATCGTCCACGCCGCGCCGTCCTGCGTCGCTCGGCAAGTGCACAAGGCCGTGGCCCGGGATCGCGCCCGAGCGGTGTTTCAAGGCAAGTTTTTGGTCGAGCGCGCAGCCCAGGAGACCGACGCCAATATGCAGGCCAATGCGCTATTGTTGAGCGACGGCGCGGAAGCCAATCACAAGCCTGAACTTGAGATCTATGCGGACAATGTCGAATGCGCCCACGGCTCCACCGCCGGCGCTCTTGACGACGACGCATTGTTCTATCTGCGCCAGCGCGGACTCGACGCCGCCGCCGCCCGCGGGCTTCTGGTGGAGGCTTTCGTCGGCGAAGCCCTGGACGGCCTCGACGAAAAGGCCCGCCTCGTGTTCGACGCGAGGGTCGCGGCGTATTTGGAGGCCGGCCGATGACGGCGCCCGCCACGACATTGCCGGCGTTCGACGTCGCGGGGGTGCGGGCGCAATTCCCGATCCTCAAGCGCGAAGCCTATGGCAAGCCGCTGGTCTATCTCGACAACGCCGCATCGGCGCAGAAGCCGCAGGCGGTGATCGACGCCATGGCCGGGGCGATGCGCCATTCCTACGCCAATGTGCATCGCGGCCTGCATGTCCTCTCGAACGAGACGACGGCGGCCTATGAAGCGGCGCGCAAATCGGTGGCGACGTTTTTGAACGCCGGGTCGGTCGACGATATCATCTTCACCAGCGGCGGCACCGAAGCGTTCAACCTTGTGTCCTACGCCATGGGCGTGGACGAGATCGGCGAGGGCGACGAGATCATTCTCAGCGTCATGGAGCACCATTCCAACATCGTCCCATGGCATTTGCTGCGCGAACGCAAGGGCGCGGTGCTGAAATGGATCGACGTCTCCGACGACGGCGAGATCGACATCGACGCTTATCGCGCAGCGTTCAGCAAGCGGACCAAATTGGCGGCGATCAGCCACATGTCCAATGTGATGGGTCTTGAGACCCCGGCCCGGGCGCTCGCCGACATCGCCCATGAGCATGGCGCGAAAATCCTGTTCGACGGCTGCCAGGCCGCGGTCCATGGCCCCGTGGACGTGCAGGCGCTGGATGCGGATTTCTACGTGGTCACCGGGCACAAGCTTTACGGCCCGTCGGGCATCGGCGCGCTTTACGCCAAGAAAGCCATCATGGACCGGCTGCCGCCCTATAAAGGCGGCGGCGAGATGATCGACAAAGTCACCATGGACGCGGTCACCTATAATGACTCGCCGCACCGGTTCGAAGCCGGCACGCCGCCGATTCTCGAAGCGATCGGGCTCGGCGCCGCGATCGAATGGATGACCGATATTGGCGTCGATGCGATCGCCGCCCATGAGCGGGCGTTGGCCGAGCACGCCATGACCGAATTGCGCCGGCTTAATTTCGTCAGCCTTTATGGCGACGGCCGCGGCAAGGCGCCGATCATCTGCTTCGGCGTCGACGGCGCCCATCCCCATGACGTGTCGGCGATCCTCGACCGCAGCGGCGTGGCGGTGCGCGCCGGTCACCATTGCGCTCAGCCCCTGATGGCCCGGCTCGGCGTCAGCGCCACGAGCCGCGCCTCGTTCGCCGTCTACAACACCCATGACGAGGTGGACGCGCTGTTGGCGGGCCTGCATAAGACCTATGAGATGTTGAAATAAGATGCTTGATCGATTGGTGGAAAAAATGCGCGACGTGATTGATCTCGGCCAAAAGACGCCTGCGGAGGATGCTCCTGTGGCGGCGACGCGGGAACCGGCGCCGACGTCGACGCCGGAATCGCCGCCCGCCGCGGCGCTGACCGAAACCGACGCGGACGCGGACAATGTGGCCCAGCCCGGCCTCGACGGGGCGAGCGCGATTCCGGCCGAAGAATTGGCCCGGATCACCGAAGACGTGATCCGCGGGTTAAAAAGCGTCTACGACCCTGAAATCCCCGTGGATATCTATGAATTAGGACTTATTTATAAGGTCGACCTGTCTGATGAGCGGCTATTGACCGTGGACATGACCTTGACCGCGCCGGGCTGCCCGGTGGCGGGGGAAATGCCCGGATGGGTCGAAGGCGCGGTTCGCGGCGTCGACGGCGTCGAAGACGTGAAGGTGAACATGGTGTTCGATCCGCCATGGACGCCGGAGAAAATGTCCGACGAAGCCCGGCTTGAATTGGGCTGGATGTAGAGGAGCGCAGGACGGATCATGGCGCGACGTGAAAGACCTAAAGTCGTCACCTTGACGGATGTCGCCGCAGAGCGCGTGCGCGAGATTATGGCGAACGCGGAAGAAGGCTATATCGGCGTAAAGATCGGCGTAAAGAACGGCGGCTGCGCCGGCATGGAGTACACCATGGACTACGCCACTGAAATCGCGCCGCTGGACGAGGTGGTCGAGGACAGCGGCATCAAGATCCTGATCGATCCCAAAGCGATCCTATTTCTGATCGGCACCGAGATCGATTTCGTCACCGAGAAACTGTCGCAGCGGTTCGTGTTCAACAATCCGAACCAGACCGACGCATGCGGCTGCGGCGAGAGCGTCACCATTGTCCCGGCGGCCGCCGGCGCCTGAGGCGACGCGCGTTTAAGCGACGCTGTCCAAATGTTTTAGGAAGTCATTGTCCGAGCCTGGCGTTTTGCCGTCGGCTGCGGCTTTGTCCGCTTTGTCGGTCTTCGCCGCGGCGGCGTTTTGATCGACCGCGGTTTCGTCGCTCGCCGTGTCGGCGGTCTGATCCGCCGCCTGGCGCGCGGTGATCGGCGGATCCCGCGACTCGTCCGCGGCGCGCAAAAGATCCCCGTCCGAGGGCGCCGCCCCCGGCGTATCCGCGCCGATATTGCGGGCGATCACCGTGGCGCTGTTCTGATTGAGAATGATCAAATGCTCCGCGCCGTCGCACCGAATGATCGCGGCGCGTCGTTTCGCGTCGATCGGCAAGGACTCCACTAAGCCGAGGCGCCGTTTGCGGACGATCCCAGCGCCGGCGCCCATCAGCCCGAGCTTTTGGGCCGCCCAGGCGCCGCCGCCCATCAGCCCGAGCTTTTGGGCCGCCCAGGCGCCGCCGCCCATCAGGATCACGACAAAACCAAGCGCGAAAATAATCCGCGCGATTTCAGCGGTAGCCATAAGACTGTCCTTCCAATCGTTAACCTTGGCGGGCGATAAGCTTGGCGGGGGCCGATTAAGCAGTCGTTAACGCCGCTTGGTCGGCGACGGGGTGCGACTGGCCGGAACCATAGGTCGATTCTCCGTACAGCTGCCGAAGATCGTCGAAGGAGAGGCTTGGTTCGCCGTTTTTGGCTCGCCAAGAGAGGTAAGCGCCGAGATCATTTAGGATTCTCGCAGCGCCGCCGTTAACGGAATACATGTTGCCGTCGGCGACTAGGCTGGTGGAATGCACGTTAAGGGTGAGGGGCGCGGAGCTGTTCGCGCACAGATGGTTGGTGAGCGCGATCATCTGCGACGGGCTCGCCGCTTCCGGCGAAAGCCGCAACGGCGCGCAGGCCCAGCGCGGCCAAGCGGTCGACGCGTCGACGAAGCCCGGCGCGATTTTCGGCGCGGGGGCGTAGAACGGCGTGTGGATGAAACCGAGGGCGCCGGAGACCGGGGTCACCCGGACCGGGCCGGCGCCGCCGTCGACGACGAAGGGGCGCGGGCTCATGCCGGAGAAATCGGGGCCGGCCGCGGCGCTGAAATCGAAGCCGGGCGAGGGGCTGAAGTCATAGCGCAGGCCAGCCTCGGCGAGCCCGGCGCAAGCGGCGCGGTCAATGCCGTAGCGACCGGCGCGATGGGCGATCGGATCGACTCCGAACGCGGCGCGGAAGGTCGCCACTAGGCTCGTCAGCTTACGGCGGTATAGGTCTTCAGGAAGATTGCATTGCCAACAATAATAATGGCCGCCGCCATCGTCCGTGGGCGGTGTTGTCCAGGCGTGTAGGTGAACGCCGAGATCGGCGAGTCCTTGGGCGCGCAAGGCCGCGAAGAAATCCCGCGACGGTCCATGCCGCATCACCTGATAGGTGAGGAAATAGAGCGGACGATAGCCGTGCGCAGCGCACAGGTCTTGGAACGGCCTGAGCGCCTCCGGGTCAAGGACCGCGACATCGTCGTGATCGAACCGCGACCAGTCGAAAGCTTCTTCAGTATCGACGGTGATAAGCAAGCCGGGGCGGCGCATCGAGCCGGCGTTGGCGATCGGCGTTTGCGTCACATGATTGCGCCGGCGCCGAGCGAGCGCTTGCGTGAAGACCGTGTCCATGGCCTCGGCGACCTCGTCCCAGGAATGGCGTTCGGCGTAGGCGCGGCGCGCTTCCCGGGGCGTCGCGTCGGCGAGGACGGCGCGCACCGCTTCGCCGATGGCTTCGGGGCTGCGATCGCGCGCCAAGCGGCCGGCGTCGAGGGAGCGCACCACCTCCGGCGCGCCCCAGACCGGCGCGGCCACCACCGGGGCGCCGCAGGCCAAGGCTTCGAGCAAGACGTTCGGCCAGCCCTCCCGGGAGGAGGCGAGCACCAAGACGTCGGCGGCGCTATAGACATGGGCGAGGTCGGCGTGATCCAAGCGGCCGAGAAACCGCACCCGGTCGGCGACCCCGCGGCGCGCGGCCTGGGCTTTAAGCGCGCCGCGTTCCGGCCCGTCGCCGGCGATCAATAGCGTTAACGTCGAATCGTCGGCCACGGCGTCGATCGCCACGTCATGGCCTTTGCGTTCGATCAGATGGCCGACGCTGGCCACCGTCGGGCCGTCGACGCCGAACCGCGCCCGGGCGGCGTCGCGATCCTTTGGCGCAAACATGTCGAGATCGACGCCGTTGCGAATGACGGTGATCTTCTCCGCCGGCGCGCCAAGCTCGACCAAGGCGTCTTTCAGCGCCGCCGCGACGCAGATCACCGCGTCGGCCCGCATGACCGCGTCGACGATCATCCGGCGTTGGCGCGGAAATGTCGGCAGCAAGGATACGTCGGAGCCGCGCGCGGTCAGCACCACCGGTTTGCCTAAGGCGCGCGCGACGCGCACCGCGGCGACGCCGTCAGGGTAAAGATAATGGGCGTCAATCAAGTCGAAGTCGCGCCCGGCGGCGATCTCCGCCCGCGCGGCGGCGAGGAAACATTTGGTTAAGCTATGCGCGGCGTAGGTCATGCCGACCTTCGGCGGCAGGAAATAGCGCGGATGGCTGACGCTCAGGCCACGGCGGGTTTCGACGTTTGGCGTGCGCGCGAAATCGGCGTAGCGGCCGAACACGTTCTGCGGGAATGGAAACCATGGCGTCGGCGCGATCACCCGCGCCGATTTGTTCCGTTTTGAAACATAGGCGGCCAACCTGTTCTCTACGAAGACACCATGACTCGGAGTCATGGCGTTCGGGTAGAGCGTCGACATCGTTAGGATGCGCATAAATGGCCGTTCCAGGTGAAAAATTCGCCTCACCATGCGGTAATTTTCTTAGATCAGCCTTAACGACGCGGCTTCGCGCTTGCGGCGCGAATTTTGCTGATTGGTTTCCCCATAGGATCCGCATCGCGACGCCAAAACGGCGCTCGCCCCATGATGAGGACGCCGAGGCGGGGGGCCGTCGCAGGCGTGCGTGTTATGAACTCTCTTTCGCCTTCCGGGATGGACGCCAAATCGTTTTCGCCGCCGCCGCCGATCGACGCGCCCGCGAAATTAACGCCCGAGACCATCGCCATTCCCGCGGACCGACGTCGCGGCGACCAGCCTTATGAAGGACCGGATCGGCGCGGACGCAGCAATCAGTATTGCGGCAAATACAGCCAATCGATTCCCGGCGCCCTCGACCTTCAAGAATTGGCCAATCCTCAGCTCACCGCTGAACTCGCCGCCAAGGCCCAAGGCGTCAATACAAGGATCAAGCGCGCCCTCGACATCGTGCTGGCGCTCAGCTTGCTGATCGCCTTCGCGCCGGTGGGCCTCCTGGTCGCCATCGCCATTAAGCTTGAGAGCAAAGGTCCGGTTTTGTTTCGGCAGACGAGGGTCGGCCTTGGCGGGCGCACGTTTGACGTGATCAAGTTCCGCTCCATGCGGGTCGACGCCGAGCGCGACGGTCCGCAATGGGCGGTGAAGAAAGACCCTCGCGCCACCAAGGTCGGCGACGTCATTCGCCGGCTGCATATCGACGAAGTGCCGCAAGCGGTGAACATTCTGCGCGGCGACATGAGCTTTATCGGTCCGCGTCCAGAGCGTCCGGAATTCGTCCGCACCTTGGAGAACAACGTGCCGAGCTACCGCGCGCGGCTATTGGTGAAGCCGGGGCTCACCGGCTGGGCCCAGGTCAGCTATCGCTATTGCGAAACCCTTGAGGACGCCTGGCTGAAGCTGCGCTACGACCTTTATTACATCCGCAATTTCAGCGTCTGGACCGAGGTCAAAATCTTGTTCAACACCGTTCGTGTCGTGATTTTTGGGTTGCGCATTTGATCGTCCGCGTTCTCTCTCGCCCCTATGTGCTCCTAGGCCTGAGCCTCGGCTTCTTGTTCTTTGTCGCCTTGGGCGGCGGGCTCATGGTGATGTCCGCGCTGGAGGCCCGCGAAGCGCCGAGCGCCGGCCTATCGCCTGTGGCGCGCGCAGCGAACGACTATCGCCAGACGCCGACGCCGACGAGCCTGCATGCATATGTGGAGAGCTTGCTCGGCGCGCGGGACTATGACCGGCTCGGCGC